>JAYUQN010000374.1:0-4518 GCA_043756725.1 Saprospiraceae bacterium | reverse complement strand
GGCATCAACGGCTGCCTTGTAGTGAATGATGCGTACAATGCCGACCTTATGTCTCTACAAATTGCCTTAGATTTCATGAATCAACAAAGCCGACAATTAAGTAAAACCGTTATTTTATCTGATATTTTGCAAAGTGGGCAAACAGCAGAAGCCTTGTATCAAAAAGTAAGTGATTTATTGCTTGAAAAAGGCGTTTCTAAAATCATCGGCATTGGCGACAATGTGAAACTTTTGAACAATGGAAAATTTGAAAACGCCATTTTCTTTAAAAATACCCATGCCTTTTTAGAGGTTCTTAAAAATACGGATTTCACCAATGAAATCATTTTATTGAAAGGAGCAAGAACCTACGAATTTGAACGCATAGCCGAGCGTTTGGCGATGAAAGCCCATAAAACGGTGCTTGAAATCAACTTAAATGCCCTTGTTCACAATCTCCAAGTTTTTAGTAAAGCTTTGAAACCGAATGTGAAAATGATGGCAATGGTGAAAGCTTCTGCTTATGGGCAAGGCAGTGATGAAGTCGCTCGTCTTTTGGAATTTCACAATGTAGATTATTTGGCAGTGGCTTATGCGGACGAAGGCATTGACTTGCGAAACAAAGGCGTAAAAATGCCCATCATGGTCATGAATCCCGAAGAAGCGAGTTTTGATGCTATGAAACGTTTTGACCTCGAACCTGAAATTTATAGCTTAAAACTACTGAATCAATACGTAAATTTTACTCAAAGTTTTCCAGATAGTAAGTTCAAAATCCACTTAAAATTGGATACGGGCATGCACCGCTTAGGCTTCGAAAAGGCTGATATTCAATATCTTATAGATATTTTACAGCAAAATAAAAATATTGAAATTGTCTCCATTTTCACCCACTTAGCCGCCAGCGAAGCCCAACAGCACGATGATTTTACGAAGCAGCAAGTCGAGCTTTTTAGTGAAATTTATAGCCAAATTACTGAGGGGGTCGGTTATAAGCCCCTACGACACATTTTAAATTCAAGCGGTATTTTACGGCATCAACCATATCAATTTGAGATGGTGCGCTTGGGTATCGGTTTATATGGTATTGATGGCAGCGGTGATTTTCAAGACAAACTACAAATTGTGCAAACTTTAAAAGCGGCTATTTCACAAATTAAAAATGTACCCAAAGACGAAACAGTAGGCTATTCACGAAAAGGCATATTGCAACGAGATTCCCGCATCGCCACGCTTTCCATCGGCTACGCAGATGGATTACTGAGGGGGGCTGGCAACGGACGGTTCAGCGTTTTATTACACGGCAAACGCGCACCAATAGTTGGCAATGTCTGTATGGATATGACGATGGTGGATGTCACCGATATTCCCGAAGCTGCGGAAGGCGATGAAGTTGAAATATTTGGAACACATATCCCCAATCAAGAATTGGCAGCCGCTTTGGATACGATACCGTATGAAATTTTTACTAATATTTCAGAAAGGGTGAAAAGGGTTTACTTTCAAGAGTAAATTGTCTATTTTTGCGCCCCGTAGCTTCGGCTTCAGCCGAACCCGTTTAAAACGGCTTCAGCCGTTATTGCTTAAACGGATAAATCCGTTTTGACGAGTTCGGCTGAAGCCGAAGCTACGTTAATAAAATAAAAAAAATCTATGAAAATCTCCTTAAACTGGCTAAAACAGTACATTGATATAAATGAAACACCCGATAAAATCGCTGAAATCCTCACCGATTTAGGGCTTGAAGTAGAAGGCATGGAGCACATCGGAGGTATCAAAGGCAACCTCGAAGGCGTGGTCGTCGGTCATGTTGTGGAATGTGGAAAACATCCTGATGCGGATAAATTGTCTTTGACTAAAATTGATATAGGTAAAGGCGATTTGTTAGACATCGTTTGCGGTGCGCCCAATGTTGCCAAAGGACAAAAAGTGGCTATTGCAACCATTGGTACGAAACTCTACTTTTCAGATGGTAAAGAACTCACCATAAAAGAGGGCAAAATTAGAGGGGCAGTATCGCAAGGCATGATTTGCGCCGAAGATGAATTGGGCTTGGGGCACGACCATTCGGGCATCATTGTTCTACCTGCTGATACACCTATTGGGAAGCCTGCTATTGAAATTTTTTCAGAAGGAACCCATTCGGACAAAATTGAAAAAGACACCATTATTGAAGTCGGTTTAACGCCTAATCGTTCTGATGCTACTTGTCATACGGGTGTGGCGAAGGATTTAGCGGCTCGTTTGCGTGTACATCACGAAGGCGGTTCGGTAAAAATGCCCGATGTTTCTAATTTTAAAATAGATTCTAATGCTTTAAAAATCAAGGTTTCGGTCTTGGATACTGAGGGGTGTCCTCGCTATTCGGGCGTGTGTATAAAAGGTGTGACGATTGGAGAATCGCCTAATTGGTTGAAAAAACGTTTGGCTGCCATTGGCGTTAACAGCATCAACAATGTGGTAGATTCCACCAATTTTGTTTTGCATGAACTGGGTCAGCCGCTCCATGCTTTCGATTATGATAAAATCGGCGGTGGGGGAATCCTTGTGAAAACCTTACCTAATGGCACTAAATTTCAATCGTTGAAAAAAAATGAAACAGGGGAATACGTGGATTTGACTTTGAATGAAGCTGATTTGATGATTTGTGATGCACATTCCGTAGGTATGTGTGTGGCGGGTGTAATAGGCAATCCTACTAAGGGGGTGTCAGCAGCAACAAAAAATATCTTTTTAGAGTCTGCCCATTTCAACGGTAAACGTTTGAGGATTACATCTTTCAGACATAATACGCGCACGGATGCGGCTAAAACATTTGAAAAAGGCACTGACCCGAATGTCACGCTCTATGCCATGAAACGGGCGGCAATGTTGATTAAGGAATTGGCAGGCGGCGAAATTGCTTCAGAAGTCATAGATATTTATCCACAACCGATTGAAAATAAACGCATTGCCGTTAATTTTCAAAATGTTGAAAAACTGATAGGACAGAAATTTGATAACCGCTATTTGAAACGCATATTAGCCGCTTTGGATATGGACATCGTAGAAGCGGAGGGCGAAAATGTTATAGTAAGTGTTCCAACAAATAAAGCGGATGTTTTAAGAGAAGCCGATGTGATTGAAGAAATATTGCGGATTCATGGTTTCAACAATGTGCCTGTTTCATCCACCATTCGTTCAGCGATTACGGAAACAGATCGCATTGACCGTAATAAAATCCGAAACCTTGTTGCTGACTTTTTGTCTGCCAACGGATTTAATGAAGCCATGGGCTTGTCGTTATCACAATCTAAATTTTACAATACCACACAACTCGTTGATAATGAACGCCTTGTGTTTATCAATAATACCTCAAACGTTCATCTCGACATTATGCGCCCTACCATGTTGGTCTCTGCGCTTGAAATGGTGGTGCACAACCAAAACCGCCAAATGAATGATATGCGGGTATTTGAATTTGGTAAAACCTATTTGAAGGACGGAGAAGGTTTTGAAGAAACGGCACATTTATCAGTCGTTTTGACGGGCAATCGCTACGGTGAAAGTTGGCGGGTGAAAAACAATGCCCCTGCCGATTATTTCACTTTGAAAACAATGGTGAATGCTGTTTTAACACGTTTGGGAATAGGCGGCTTTCAAGAAACCGCTTTCACGGATAACCAAATGTCGTATGGTTTGAAATACCATAGAGGGCAACAAGTTTTAGTAACATTTGGCAAAGTGCAACCCAAAGTCCGCAAAGCTTTTGATGTCAAACAAGACGTGTATTTTGCTGATTTTCAATGGGATAGCATTTTAAAAGCCTTGAAAAATGTAAAAGTAGGCTACGAGGAAGTAAGTAAGTACCCCTCAGTAAGACGGGACTTGGCTTTGGTTTTAGATGCGAGTGTCAAGTTTGGCGACATTGCCCAACTGGCTCAAAAATCTGCTAAAAAACTCTTGAAAGACATCAATTTATTCGATGTTTTTGAGGATGAAACCAAGTTGGGTGTAGGTAAAAAGTCGTACGCTGTGAGTTTCATTTTTGAAGATAAAGAAAAAACGATGCAGGATAAGGATATTGAAAAAGTGATGGAGGAGTTGATAAAAACGTATGAAGGGAAATTGGGAGCAGTGATTAGACGGTAAGGTTGATACGAATTTAGACTGTCAACATCTAAATTCGTATTCCTAAACCAAAGATTTCTCTTTCAGATGAGCAATAGCATCTTTCAAAAACGCTGGCAAAATCGTTTTATGCGTCAAATTAATTTTCATCGCATCGTTCAAATCCGTTATCATTTGATTAAACCTTTTTTCACCATGATTAATGACCACTTGCGCTTGACGCTCAGGGTCTTGAAAATGGGCTAACATACCATCATCATCCGCTTCGGGGTGAAATTGGGTTCCAAAAAATTCATTTGAAAAGCGTATTGCCATCAATGCCCTCTGCAAATCTACATGAGGACGTTCTTTTTCAAGAGCCACTATCTTAATCCCCCGTTTTCTCAGCTCCTCTTTGTCTGGATTAATGACTTGCCAATCTCTGAAATC
>JAYUQN010000373.1:0-4527 GCA_043756725.1 Saprospiraceae bacterium | reverse complement strand
TTGATACACAAGGCGTTTTATTTTACGATGAAAAAGATAAAAATTTGGTTGAAATTTCACTTAAAAGCCCTTGTAAATCAATAGGTTATGCCGCTTTTCAGTCAGTTGTGAAACGCAATAAAACCTACTTAATCTCAACTCAAAACTCAAAACTCATAACTCATAACTCAATACCCCTCAGTATTTTCGGCGAACACAACCTCACAAACCTCAAAGCTGCTTATTTGGTTTGTCATGAAATTGGCGTTTCAGATGCCCAATTTTTTGAAGCCGTAACATCGTTTAAGGGAGCAGCCAAACGCTTACAGGTTTTACATAAAACAACTAAATCCATTGCCTTTTTAGATTTTGCTCATGCCCCCTCAAAAGTACGCGCGACGATAGAAGCCATGAAAGCGCAATATCCAAAACGTTCCCTCATAGCCGCTTTAGAATTGCATACTTTCAGCAGTTTAAACAAGGCTTTTTTACCACAATACAAGGGAACGATGCAAGCAGCAGACCTCGCCCTCGTTTTTTTCAACGAACACACGCTTGAAATGAAAAAAATGCCCCCCCTCAGTATAGAAGAGGTAAAAAGCTATTTTAATCACCCCAATTTGCATGTTTTTACAGATAATCAAGTTTTTACCGCTTTTTTACAGAACCAAACATTCGATAATCAAAATCTTTTGTTAATGACTTCAGGGACTTTTGTGGGATTGGATTTGAAGGAACTGGCTGTAAATTTATTGACAGCGCAAGTGTGAAAAATAATACCTTATTTCAATAAAATACCTATATTTGTATAAAATTAATAGAAATGACTGCCATACCTGCTTATGATGAAGTAGCAGCCATACTTGCTAATCTTGACCCAGTGAAAATTATTGCGTTAAAACCTTCAGAGTCAAGCATAAAACGTATGGGTGATTTATTAGAAAAAAACCGTAGTGGAAGTTTAAGCGTCGAAGAAACTTATGAACTTGACCGCTTATTGGCACTTGACCACCTCATTGCACTTGCAAAAGCCCATGCTCGTGTCCAACTTGCAGCATGAGTAGATATATCCCTGATAGTATTCGTCAATTAGTAAAGCAACGGGCTAATCACTGTTGCGAGTATTGTCGTTTGCATCAAGATGATTTTTTCTTTCCTTTTGAAATTGACCATATTATCAGTATTCGACATGGAGGCACAATGATACTTATTAACCTTGCTCTCGCATGTAGTATTTGCAATCGCTTTAAAGCAGCAGATATAGGCACATATCTTGGAAATAATCAAAAATTTGTTCGACTGTTTAATCCTCGAAAAGATATTTGGGAAGAACATTTTGAAATCAATCTTGGTGAGATTTTGCCCAAAACTTCAATAGGACGTGCTACAGTGAAACTTCTTGATTTAAATAATCCAGATAGAATTATTTTACGTCAAGTGCTAATGTCTTCTAATAGATATCCTTTATAATGAACCTAAATAAACAAGACAACCTATTTATTATTAGTTAAGGTCGAGATTTGTTATTTTTTTGTTATATGTTCTAATTTCATAAGAAAATTTTAACTGAGTAAAATTAAACATTAAAAATATGCCTTTTATAGAAAAATCGAGCTACACCACACCACCCCTTTTCCAATTCAACGGGCATCTCCAAACCATTGCCGCATCTTTCAGAAAGATAGCAGGCATTACCTACGAGCGGGAACGCATACTTACGCCCGACGATGATTTTTTAGATTTGGATTGGATTGATAATAAGGGCAAAAAATTACTCGTTTTGACGCATGGGCTTGAAGGGGATTCCAGTCGACCTTACATAAAAGGCATGGCAAAACTTTTTTCGGCATACGGCTACGACATTTTAGCATGGAATTGCCGCTCGTGCAGTGGCGAACTCAATCGGCAATTTAGGATGTACAACCACGGCGATGTGGACGATATAGATGTGGTGGTTGAAACGGCTTTGAAACGTAAAAATTATGAGGACGTGACACTGATTGGTTTCAGCATGGGCGGCAATATTTCACTCAAGTATGCAGCCGTTAAAAGCCCCCCCTCAGTAAAAAAGGTCATAGCTTTTAGTGCCCCGCTTGAAATGCGGACTTCTACAATGATTTTGGACGCGCCTTCAAATTGGCTCTATAAAAACAGGTTTCAAAGTATGTTGATGCCGAAAATAGTGCAAAAAGCGCTGCTTTTTCCTGATAAAATCAATATGGCTGTGGTGAAAAAAGCTAAAGATTGGTTGCAGGAATTAGAAACTTTTTTCTGTACTATTAATGGTTATTCAAGTTTAGATGATTTTTTTGAAAAGGGTTCAGCCCTCAATTTCATACCCGATTTGAAAATACCTTCCCTCATTGTGCAAGCGCAAAATGACCCCATTTCTACGCCCGAATGTACGCCTATTGACTTAGCTCGAAAGCACAAGTTTATTCATTTGGAAGCCCCAGCCAAGGGTGGGCACTGCGGTTTTATGATGCGGGGGGATAAGGAACATTCGTGGGCAGAGCGTAGGGCTTTAGAATTTGCGTACCACTCTCATTAGATGCAAGAACCACGAATTGCCGAATTAAACGAATTTCACCTATCTAAATGTCGACATTCAGATAGGTGAAATTCGTTTAATTCGTCAATTCGTGGCTCTTGCATCTAATTAACATTCAATTCAATAAAATTTGGTCAATTCCTTTGCAAAGCCAAATTTTTTTCCTTTTTTTGACGCTGAAAAATATTTTTCTGTATTAAAACCAATTTTTCACAAAAGAAAAAATTTACTAAATCAAATCAACCAAAAGAATATGGCAAATTTATGGGTTAAAAAATCCTTAAAACAATTATTGGATCAAGCCAGTGGGGACTCTGAAAGCGGCTTGAAACGGACGCTGGGTGCTTGGAACCTTGTGGCTTTGGGCATTGGCGCCATCATTGGCGCAGGTCTCTTTGTCCGCACGGCAGCAGCAGCATCAGAGGCGGCAGGACCCGCCGTTACTTTATCTTTTATCGTAGCTGCCATTGGTTGTGCTTTTGCAGGATTGTGCTATGCAGAATTTGCAGCCATGATACCGATTGCAGGCAGTGCTTACACGTATGCGTATGCGACTATGGGCGAATTGGTCGCTTGGATTATCGGTTGGGCTTTGATAATGGAATATGCCCTCGGAGCCGCCACCGTTTCCATCGCTTGGAGCGAATATTTGAATAAATTATTAGAGCAATTTGGCGGGACACCTATCTCCTACAAATGGAGTCACTCGCCTTTGGAGCATATCAACCAAGTAATCGGTGCAGATAAAATTGGTCAATTCCCCGCTGAAATAGCAAAAACAGCAAAGGAAGGTATTTTAGCACTGACGGATTCGCAGGTGTCCTTGTTGCCCGATGCCCTTAAAAGCATGGTGGAAGTACAATCAGGGATGATGAACGCACCCGCTTTAATTATCCTATTGGCTTTGACCCTTTTGTTGATAAAAGGAACTCAAGAGTCTGCTTTCATCAATGCCATCATCGTTTTCATCAAGGTTGCAATTGTCTTGATATTCATTGCGGTAGGTTGGCAATTTATCAATCCTGCCAATCATACACCTTATATTATAGACCTTGCTAATTTGCCTGAGGCACTAAAAGAAGAACATTCGAGTTGGAATAAACACGGTTGGGGGGGCATATTGGGCGGTGCAGGTATCGTCTTCTTTGCATTTATTGGGTTCGACGCGGTTTCAACAGCCGCACAAGAAGCCAAAAACCCTGCAAAGGACATGCCGATTGGTATTCTTGGTTCATTGGCGGTGTGTACCGTTTTATACATCCTCTTTTCGCACGTTTTAACGGGCGTGGCAAACTGGCAAGAATTTAAATTGGCAGGCAAAGAAGCGTCTGTTGCTTTTGCCATTACCAATCACATGCCTGGCTACGAATGGCTGGCAAAAGCGGTTACCGTGGCAATTTTAGCAGGTTTTTCATCCGTCATTTTGGTGATGTTATTGGGTCAATCACGGGTATTTTACTCTATGGCAAACGATGGTTTGATACCAAAAGTCTTTTCAGAATTGCATCCCAAATTTAGAACGCCTTACAAATCGAACTGGATTTTGTTTATATTCGTTGGTTTATTTGCCGCTTTCGTACCCGGCAGTTTAGCAGGTGACTTAACGTCATTTGGTACACTTTTAGCTTTTGTCTTGGTCAGTCTCGGCACTTGGCTTATTCGCCGTTCTGACCCGACTACGCCTCGTCCGTTCAAAACGCCGTGGGTTCCTTTCGTTCCTATTATGGGTGCTGTCATCTGTACGGCGATGATAGCTGGTTTGGATTCAACAACGCTCAAAACGGCTTTCGCTTGGATGGCTTTAGGGTTATTAGTGTATTTCGGATATAGCCGCTACCATAGTAAGTTGCAAAAATAGAAAACAAAAATAAAACCATATCATCAGCCCTCGACGAATATCGTTGAGGGCTTTTTTTATTCCTTTAAAAAACATATTTTTGCGCCCCAAACGTAGCTTCGGCTTTAGCCGAACCCGTTTTAACGCCTTTAGGCGTTTT
>JAYUQN010000372.1:0-13133 GCA_043756725.1 Saprospiraceae bacterium | reverse complement strand
GTAATTTTTCGGTGCGGTTTCAATTGACCTGTATAAATCAAGGTAATGAATTGATAATCCGCCGTTTTATCTTTGCCAATATAGCAAACTTCCCGCTTGTCTCGGCTATGATAAATTGGAATACCAGAAAAAACGGTTAACCCCGCATCATCCATAACAGGGTTGCCAAGTAAGACCCATTCGTTGGGAAAGCGTTTTTTGATACTGGTGAGGTCGAGGCTCGGATTATCAAGAGTTGCCATATTATATTTATTTTTCAACAAAATTAACCTTTTTTTGAAAAACGTCAAACTTAAATTTTAAGTATAAAAAAGTAAGCAAAATAAGTTCATTGACAAATTAAGAGGCAGAAAAATAGGGAAGTCTGAGGGTTAATAATTGTGTGACGTTCTCATGTGTTCCTTTTTAAAAGTATCCGCATCATAACCCTTTTCCTCCCAATCTTTATCAGCTGCCTCTGTTGCTTTTGACGCAAAATATTGGACTAAAAGCCGTTGAATGGCTTTTAGTTCTTCATCAAAAGAATGGCGCAATTCGCACCACTCGTTAGAGCGTACTATTTTGTTCGCCTCTGCCGACTGTGTAAAAGCCAGTTTGAGGCTATAAATATGGTGCGAACGCGCCATCACGCACAAGGCGTGACTGAGGGGCAGGAAGGATTAAAAGACAACCGATTAAGCAGTAGCTCGAATAGCGGATTCTTGTTGAGGGATTGGCGCATGAAACCCAATGACAATATCTGATTTGGGTACACCCAATTCTATCAGTTCGTCAACCACAGAAAATTCGGTATTATTGAGTTGCAGCCAAATTTTGCCGTCAATAATATCGAAATGAAACAAAATACCAAATACAAATTGGTATTGACTATTATCCCAACCGATTTTCAAAAGTTGAAAATGGTTGTGTTCTTTATCGGAAAAGACTTGTGGTTTGACAGGTGCGCTTGAACCTGAAAAAAAATCTACATAGTCATTGAGCAAAGCAATGAGGGTATCTTGGTATTTTTTTACTTTATCCATAAGGCGATTGGGTTATTAATTTTTTTAGAAAACTATATCAAAATTACATTTTTTTTGGAATATGCTGAATTTTATTTAGAAGCAAAAAATAAATTTTCTTAGGATAAAGGCTCGTTATGGCGTACTATTTTGTTCACCTCTGCCGACTGTGTAAAAGCCAGTTTGAGGCTATAAATATGGTGCGTTTCGCTCCATCAAGCTGAAAGCATGACTGAGGGGCTGCTATATTAATTTTACAAACAATTGATTACAAGTGTTTTATAAATAAAAAAATGAAGCAGAAGAAAAAACAGCCAGAACACCCACACACGAGAGCTTTGTATCCCGCAGAGGAGAAAGCGCCCATCATTGAGCAGAGCGAAGAGGCATTGCCGCCCGAGTTCCCCCGTTCCAGTTCAGAGAACGGCTGTGCGCTTCTGGTGCTGCGGATATGCGGTATTTTTTTAGTGATAGCAGGGCTTTCGACCCTTGCAACAAACCCGTGGGGCATCAAGGGGTTTGCGCTGATTGGGTCTGGCGTAATTTGTTTGGCTCCGTTATTAAAGCCTCCGAAAAAAGAAGATAAACAATGAGAAGTTAATTTTTAACCATTAAAATAAAAACAGTATGACAACGCACAACATTATCATTCAAGGTACACTGGTCAATACCAACAAACAGCCACTTGCCAACCTTCGTTTAGAAGCGTGGGATGAAGACCTGCTTGTGGATGATTTTGTGGGCGAAGCCGTGAGCGATACAGGCGGCAATTTCCTCATCAGCTTTTCACCAGAGCGGTTCAAAGAGTTGTTTTTGGATGCCAAGCTTGATATTTATTTCAAAATTTATGCGGGTGATGAATTGATTCACAACACCGAAAACATGGTGTTGTGGAATATTGACAGCGACCAAAAAGTCCTCAATATTGTGATTGACCGAGCCGTAGATGACGGTAAGGATGACCCAAATACGTTTTGGCTGCGTGTCTTTGGCGTGGTACGCAATGAATTTGGAGAACCGCTCAATGACGTAACGGTTCAGGTTTTTGACCGTGACCTTCGCAGTGAAGAAGTGTTGGGGCGTTCGGCTGTGCAAGACGGGCAGTACGAAGTGCGTTACAAAAAAGCCCAATTCCGCAAGGCGGAAAAGGATTCGGCAGATATTGTCATCAAAATATTGGATGCCAAAGGGAAAGAGCTACACAAATCTGTTACCTACTACAACGCGCCGAATGAGCTGGAAGTCAATATCAACCTCAAAGACGCAGACTTCAAAGGACTGTCCGAATGGGACACTTTGACGGCAACGCTTAACCCATTGATGGAAGGCATGTTGCCGCTTGAATTGCGGGAAGATGAACAATTTCAAGATGTCTCTTTTTTGGCGGGAGAATCGGGTCGTAGCCAATTGATTATTGGCACTTGGATTATTTGCTACCATTTGGCAGACAAAACCCAACGCGAAGAAACGTCTTTGGCGGCAGCCGTTTTCTTTGCCTTTATTCGGCAGGGGCAACCTGCTTTGTTGTACGATACACTTTTGCAAGACATCCAACACCCAGAACGGGTAGAGCTGTTGAAGGATAAAATACTGAGGGGGCTATCAAGTATCAGCCCAGAATTGCAAAAGCAATTGTTGGAAAAAGCGTTGACGGATAACCTCATTCCTGCCCGTATTCGAGCAGATATCGACAAAATACTTGACACCCTTCGTCAAATCAAACTGCATTATGCTGCCGACAATAGTTTTGGGGCAGGCAAAGGCACGATTGGTCAATTGCTGCAATTGATTCCAGAAGTTGGCAAACAACAGACAAAATTTATCGCCGCTTTTACCGACCATACAGGTTCGATGCGCGATTTTTGGAAAAAATTGGAAACCGATAAGGTTTTCGTACCCGAAATTGTACGCGCTGTGAAATTGACATTTGAATTGGGCGCATTGACCCGCAACCACATTCCATTGGTTGCCGCCTTGAATGAGCAATTCAAAGCAAAGGACATTACTGCCAAACGCGATTTGGCGAAATTAGACCGCTCTGCTTGGGTGGATATTTTCAAAAGCAAAGGACCAGACGGAAAAGTCGTGGGCGTTCCCGCCAATATTGACGGCGAAACGGAAGACAAAAAATTTGAACAATATGGGGCTATCCTCGAAAAACGATTTGAGCGTTCCTACGCAACAACGTCGTTTATGGCAAAATTGGATAGGAACGAGCAAAGTCCTGTTACTTCCAAAAGCGATGTTGTTCGTTTTTTAGATACCAATCCGACTTTTCACTTAGACCGTTATCGGATTGACCATTTTATCGCTGAAAATCCCGATGCGCTCAAACATGTTGAAGACAAAGAAGCGGCTGTTGAACAACTCAAGTCCATTCAACGGGTGTTTAAACTCAATCCAACACACCAGGCTATAGATGCCCTTTTAAGTAGAAAGATTGAATCCGCCCAACAGATTTACTTCATGGGAAGGGAGCAGGTTGTGACACTATTAAAAGAGTCGGGTATCAACAAAATTGAGGGTAAAAAACTGTACCAAAAAGCGGAAAACGCCTACGCGTTGGCTTTGACATATTTTGGCAATTACAATCTCAGTGTAAATGGCTTAATACCTTATGCCGTACCGGATGTCCCCAATATAATAGCCCAAGGAACAATAGGTGGCAATGTGGTGAAGGTTGCACGTCGAGATGTTACATCACCTAAAATTGTCAATTTGCCAAATTTGCAAACCCTTTTTGGCTCTTTGGATTATTGTGAATGTACCCACTGCCGTTCCGTTTACAGCCCAGCCGCCCACTTTGTGGATGTGCTGCGTTTTTTGGGTGAGCGCAATACGAATGGAACAGGCATCAACCTTGGAAAAAAGGTGAAACAGGTGTTGTTGGATCGCAGACCGGATTTGGGTAAAATGGAATTGAGTTGTGAGAATACCAATACGCCCTTGCCTTACATTGATTTGGTCAATGAAATTTTGGAAGACGTAGTTGCTGCGCCCGTTCCGAATTCACCTACCAAACAAACCCACCTGACGGCAGCAGAATTGCGTGCCAACCCGGAGTACACCAACCCGGCTGCTTACAACAAGTTGGCACAGGAGGTTTTCCCCTTCAATTTGCCCTTCAACCTTTGGTATCTTCAATCTCGGGCTTATTTGAACCACCTCGGTGTGGGGCAACCGCGATTGTTTGAACTGTTTCAGCAGCAATTGGCAGACGGAACACTCGTGCCGGGAAATCTTCAAATGGATTGTGCCTGGTTGGGCATCCATGAAACGGAACGAAAAATCATAACAAGAACACTTGCCGGTAAAGACCCCTGGCATTTTTGGGGATTGGAACGAGATAACGTCCTGCCTCACCCGGAGACCCCGACTGACCTGACCACTAATGTTACGGGGACTTGGATAGACGTATTGAGTCATGTATCGGTCATGCTACACCGCACCGGGCTGACCTACAAGGAATTATTGCAATTGCTGGATATGCCGTATGTAAATCCTGCCGGCATTGTTTACATCAACGATAATCCGGACCGCAATGCCGCTAACTGCGATACTACCAGGTTTCGCATTGTTGGGCTTACACCAGATGTATTAGACCGAATGCACCGCTTCATTCGGCTTTGGCGGCGATTGGGTTGCGCTATGTGGGAATTGGACATGTTGTTGACACACGCCAATCCAACCGCCACCCCCGATGTCGTTTTGCAGGACATTTCCCGCATGAACCGCATCCGGGAGAAATACGGTTGGGACTGGCGGGTGACGCTGGCACTTTTCAACAAAATTGACCACGGCATCTACTTTGACCGCAGCAAATCTGATGCGCCTGCCATTCAGACACTGTACCAAAGGCTTTTCCGCAATAAATTGGTGGATGCCACGGCGGTCTTCCCGGAAAGCCCCAATCAGATTAGCGGACCGATTGCAGGAAATGCCTCTCTGACATCAGATAAAGTGCCCGGAATTCTTGCGGCTTTCCGCATCAGTGAAGAGGATTTGAATTTGATACTCACTGATTTGTCATTGACTGCTGCAAGTGCGTTAGATTGGGCGGTTTTGAGCCGTATTTACCGCATCACGCTTTTAGCCAAAGCCATTGGATTGAACATTGACCAATTCATACGCCTGAAAAGACTCTCGGCAACAGACCCATTTGCAAATCCCGACAACACTTTGAAATTCATTGAATTGGCAGAGAAAATAGCCGCTTCCGGGTTCTCGGTGCCGGAATTGGATTACGTGTTGGCGCATAAATACAAATCAAATACAGGCGTGGCATTGGAAGATAAATCCATTATTGCCATAATAAAGGCGATTCAAGAGGGCTTGCAAAAGGTGGTGGGTGATATTGCCCTAAAAACGGAAGAGACCCTTGAAGCGTACATCAAAAGTAAGTTGGGATTGTTGCCCGCCTTGACAAAAGATAGTGACCAAAGCAAGGCACTGGCGATTATCAACGGCACTTGGACAGGTACGCCGTCAGAGACGCACCTGCTCATTGACAAATACTTTGTGGGCGTATTGGAGGATTTGACAATTGCCAAAACCAACTTCGCGCCAATCCCTCCAACGGGTACAGGAATGATTGTAGAAGAACGTTTCCAGTATTTCCAGGATGCTTTACAGAACTATTTGCTGCAAACTCAGAAAGAGACGTTTATCAAACAAAAAATAGCCGAAGTATTTCAATTGGAAGTACCAAGCGCAGGTTTGCTGCTTTCCCAATTACAAATCCCTCCCTCGCCGGAATCTCTCCTCCAACATCTGAGCGGTACTAATCAGTTAGAAATAAACGAGGCTAATTTCCCCAATAGTTTCAAGTCCTTGCGCCTGTTGCACAAGAATGCCATGGTGATTGGCAAATTGAAAATGAAAGCCGATGAACTGAACTGGTTGCTGACTGGAGACCATGCTGTATATTTCGGTTGGCCGCATCCAAATGATTTTCCCATAGATACTACCACGTTCGTTCACATTGTGCGTTGGGTCAATATATCCGACTTTTTTGCATGGAAAAACAAACTGCCCAAGTCCGAACTGACGGCTTTTGAATTTATGGACAAGGTGTTGGATGCACACAACGGTGATTCTGCAATTATTACCGCGCTGTCAGAACTTACGGCTTGGGAGAAGATGGATATTACCGATTTGGTAGCGGCTTTCGATTGGAATGTCAAACAGGAATTCATAAAACCAGCCTCTTTACTTCGACTGCGTGACTGTATTCTGGCACTTCGCCGCCTCGGTGTGAATGCGGCAAGGGCTATCGTTTGGGCAAAAGCCGAACCCACTTTCGACGATGCGGAGAGCCTGAAACAAACCGTGAAAGCGAAATATGATCTGGCGCAATGGCAACAGGTTATCCAGCCATTTCAGGATGTTTTCCGGGAGCAAAAACGCGATGCCTTGGTCAGTTGGTTGGTTTCCCAACCCAATCACAACTGGATGAACACCAATGCCTTGTACAGTTATTTCCTGATTGATGTGGAAATGAGCGCCTGTATGCTCACCTCTCGCCTTAAACAGGCGACAGCATCGGCACAGTTGTTTGTTCAGCGTTGTCTGATGAACTTGGAAGCTGATATTTCGGTCAGATCGGAAAAAACAGATAATTTCGATACGACGGCGGATACCAAATGGAAACAGTGGAAATGGATGAAATACTACCGCGTATGGGAAGCCAACCGCAAAGTGTTCCTGTACCCGGAAAACTGGATAGAGCCGGAACTACGCGATGAAAAATCGCCCTTTTTCAAAGAATTGGAAAACGAGTTGATGCAAAACGACATCAACCGCGATACCGCAGAACAGGCTTATCTGAACTATTTGGAAAAATTGGACAAGGTGGCTAATCTCGAAATTCGGGCAATGTACAACGAAACTATTAGTGCCGACGAATCGGTGCTGCATGTTTTTGGTCGCACCCGTAGCAGCCTGGCATCGGAGTATTTTTATCGCAAGCGCATTAATAAGGGGCGTTGGACTGCTTGGGAAAAAGTGGAATTGGAAATTGCCGGCAATCATTTAATGGTTGGCATACACAACCGCCGCCTGTACTTGTTGTGGCCGCAGTTTTTGCCAAAGGCAGTTGCGCCTACAGAAACGACTATGCCTTCAACCACTGTTGGTGCTAAAATTACTCTTGACCAACCAAACGAGTACTGGGAGATTCGACTGTTTTGGAGCGAGTTGAAAAAAGGGAAATGGACACCGAAGGTACTTTCTGACTCTTTCAGCAAGGTCAATCAACAACAAGTAACAGGTGGAAACCGCCCGCAGAATATTAGTTTTAGAACCAGACCACCTTATGTAAGTTTGAGGCTGTTTACTTCCACTGATCCAACCCAAAGAAATCCCATTGCCATGAGAGAATTCCAGAAGATCGGTCAGCAAATAAGCGCAGGCTCAGGCATAGCAAATACACCAGAGATTCTGTTTTCTTCAAAATCATCCTATCATCATAATAACCTATTAAAGACCGATAATTATGATAATAATGGTTGGAAAGAATATTGGATTTTCTTTGGTTCGATAGAAGCTCCAATTAAAATTGACAATACCCCTAACCCAGTGTTTGCACAGTCGTTAGCAAAAAATACTACAACACAGGGTGTCAAGCTATTTGATAATTTTTCACAACCTTCTTTTACAGTCATTGATGCCAGTGCAACTTCAATAGAGGGGGTAGGGTCTTTTTTTGTTTGGAATGATAGCCATACCTATTTGGCAGATTTAATTGGCTCCAACCAATATGCCTTTTATATCCATTACCACCCCTTCATCGAATTATTCATCAAAGAACTTAACATCTGGGGTATCAAAGGGCTATTGAATCGCCGCATTCAGGTCAGCCCGGAAAGTGTGCCGGGTACAACGAATTTCAATTTTAAAGCCTACTACCTGCCGACATTCAATGTGGTCCCGAACATTCAATTCCCGGAACCAACCTATTCGCATCCGGTAGAAGACGTAGATTTTTCCTACAAGGGGGCTTATGCACTTTACAATTGGGAACTGTTTTTCCATGTTCCGTTCCACATCGCCAATAAATTGGCGAGCAATCAACGATTTGAGGAGGCATTAGAGTGGTTCCATTATATTTTTAACCCAACCAATACAGACAACACCGTCATTGACCCCAATACACCACAACAAAAGTATTGGGTCACCAAGCCTTTCTATGAAACGACTAAGGCTGACTACTACAAGCAGAAGATAGAAAACCTCTTACTGCTGATCGCAAAAGGAGATTTATCGTTGATAGCACAAGTGGATGAATGGCGCACCAACCCCTTCAATCCGCACCTGATTGCCCGGATGCGGACGGTGGCTTATCAAAAAAGTGTACTGATCAAGTATATCCAAACCATAGTTGCATGGGGCGACCAATTGTTCCGTCGCAATACGATTGAAACGATCAACGAAGCCACCCAACTCTATATTCTGGCTGATTCAGTGCTGGGACCGCGTCCGAAAAGTATCCCTAAAAAAGTAGCCAATCCGATAAAAACATTTTACCAATTGGAGCAGGAGAGCATAGACGTTTTTGGCAATGCGCTGAAGGAAGTTGAAAATCTCTTACCAAGTGGAGCGTTGTCCGGTGGTGATGGGTATGGGGGATATTCGCCAAGTGTACCTTCATCCGGCAATGTGGGAGAAGAAAACCCCGAACTGCCCCGTTTGGATGTTTTATACTTCTGTATCCCGCACAATGAAAAACTGCTAACGATGTGGGACACGGTAGCCGACCGTTTGTTTAAAATTAGGCATTGTATGAACATCGAAGGAATGGTGCAGAAATTACCGCTGTTCGACCCGCCGATTGACCCAAGCGCCTTGGTGCGGGCGGCGGCAGGAGGTTTGGATTTGGGGGCGGTACTGGCAGAGATGAACGCCCCAATGCCTTTGTACCGCTTCAATTTTATGATACAAAAAGCATTGGAACTCTGCAACGAGGTCAAATCGCTGGGTGCCGCCATGTTGTCGGCTTTGGAGAAAAAGGATGCGGAGGCGTTTGCTTTGCTGCGATCAAGCCATGAGTTAGTGATGATGGATGCGGTAAGAGATGTAAAAAATAAGCAGATTGAAGAATCTTTGAGAAACTGGGAGAGCATTATGGAAGGGAAAAAGATAACCCAGGAGCGAAAGCTCTATTATGAAAAATTGGTGAATGAAGGGTGGAATTTTGGTGAAATTTTAAGTTTTTCATTAACAACGGGTGCATTAATAGCAGAAACTGCTGCAACAGTACTAGACGCTATTTCCTCAGGCATAAGCATTATACCTGATTTAAATGGCGGTGTAAGCGGAGCTGGTGGCTCTCCTGTGGTGTCTTTTAAAATAGGGGGAAAAAACTTCTTTTTGAGTTTAAGTGGCGCTGCCAACGTAGCCAAAGGCATAGCAAGCATTCTACAAACTGGTGCATCTATGTCTTCAACTGTAGCCAGTTACGATAGACGAGCAACCGAATGGGACTTCCAAAAACGCCTCGCAGAAAAAGAACTCCCGCAAATAGACAAACAGATAGTAGCGGCATCGGTACGGCATCAAATTGCAGAAACAGAATTGCGGAATCATGACCGCCAGAAGGAAAATTCAAAGATGGAGTTGGAATATATGCATACCAAATTCACCAATCAGGAACTCTATGATTGGATGATTAACCAGATTTCGACGGTTTATTTCCAGAGTTACCAACTGGCTTTTGATATTGCCAAACGGGCTGAGCGTTGTTTCCGCTATGAACTGGGGCTGAGCGATTCCAACTACATTCAGTTTGGGTATTGGGACAGCCTGAAAAAGGGGCTGCTCTCCGGTGAAAAACTCTACTATGACCTAAAACGCATGGAAACAGCTTATTATGAACAAAACCGTCGCGAGTACGAACTGACTAAACACATTTCGCTGTCACAACTCGAACCGATTGCCCTGCTGAAACTGCGAAAAAACGGCGAATGCATCGTGGATGTACCAGAGACTCTTTTCGACATGGACTACCCTGGTCACTATTTCCGGCGTATCAAATCGGTGAGTCTATCCATTCCCTGCATTGTCGGGCCATATAGCACTGTCGCTTGTACACTCACCCTTATGAGCAATAAATTAAGGAAAGACCCTACCCTGCTTGGAGGCAACTACGAGCGCGTGAACAGCGACGACCTGCGTTTTCGCGACGAGATTGCCTCCATTCAATCCATTGCTACTAGCAGCGCACAGCATGATAGCGGGATGTTTGAGTTAAATTTCAGGGATGAACGCTACTTACCCTTTGAAGGAGCAGGTGCTATTGGGACTTGGCACATTAAACTGAACAAGGATTTCCCACAGTTCGACTTGAGCACTATTTCCGATGTCATTCTTCACTTGAACTATACGTCGCGGGAAGGTGGCGGTACTTTGAAAAACAAAGCCGTGGAGAATTTTAATCAAAAAATGAACGCCATTGCTTTGGCGGAAAACAAACATGGTCTATCCCGAGTGTACGACATCAAACGCGAGTTTTCTACCGAATGGAATAAATTCTTACATCCAGCTACGGCTGCCGGTGATCAGATATTGGTGTTGGACAGTTTGCAAGACCGCCTTCCTTATTTCACACGCCAGTTCAAAACTAAGAAGGTGTCTAATATTGAAATAGTCGCACTAGCGAAAGCCACAACTCCACCTAATCCACCTAAAACCTATAAAGTCATGGTGTCACCCTTAGGCATCTTCGAAATGGACCTGTTGCCGATTCCGGTTGGTACCGCCACCGCCTATCAGGGATTGCGCAATTATTCGAAAAGCCTGCCTGCTGGTAGTGAGGTTGTTCTGAATACATGGACGATCAAAATAAAAGAAAAAGATGTTACCAATTTTAAATCGCTCCCGACTGATGCCATAGAAGAGTTGTTCCTTATCATCCATTATACAATCACCTGATATGCTGACCGAAGCGGAGATTAATAAACTGGTGGAAAAGATTGTCCAATGCATCCAACCCAATAAGGTCATTGTATTTGGCTCCTACGCCAAGGAGACGGCCACTTACAAGAGCGATTTAGATCTTTTCATTATTAAAGATACCCACTTGCCGATGATTAATCGGAATGAGGAGATAAATCCCCTTGTACATAGCTTACTTATCTCAGTTGATGTTCATGTTTATACGCTGGAGGAAGTGAATGAATATGGGTTAGAAGAGTATTCTTTTGTTCATTCGGTTTTGAAGACTGGGAAAGTAATATATGAACAAAAGAAAATAGAATAAGGACAGTTGTCATTTATGACTGTCAGTAATGTGCAAAACGATAGCGGTCTATTTGAATTGAACTTTAAGGATGGACGTTACTTGCCATTTGAAGGTTGTGGGGCTATCAGCAGTTGGCGTTTAGAATTACCAACAGCAGTAAAACAGTTTGATTATAATACCATTTCAGATGTCGTTATTCATTTAAAATATACGGCTCGGTTTGATAGTTCTTTAAAGAGTACAGCAGCTGCATCCGTACAGAGTTTTATGAATCAAGTAGCCAAACAAAGTGAAAAAGTAGGGTTATTTGTCCTCATTAATTTGAAACACGATTTTCCGATGGAGTGGAATAACTATATTAAAGACAATGCTCACTTTAAATTTAGGTTAGATAAAAATAGATTTCCTTATTTTGTAGGGACTAATCCTATATCAGTGACAAAGGCAAATATTTATATTGATGGCATCGCTATCTCGACAGGGCAAGATTTGACAAGTACCATAAATGGTCATATTGGTAATAATGAAATAGACTTGACTCTTGCTAATATGAAAACCAAAACACCCTTTTTGATAGTTCAATATACTTTTTAAAATCATGAAAATACTGAGGGGATACAGCTTGGCGAAATCTAAAACTTTCATCAATCTATACCCCCAAAAAAGGAAGGGGACTTAAATTTCTATACAAATGTTTAGGAATAATCAGCATTTCTATATTGTTCCAGCACACCTTATTCAATTTTAAAATGAAAATACCCTTTTTCCCTACAAGAACCATTACCATCAAAACACCCTTATCAGAAGCCCAAGCCTTTAAACGCTTAGAGGCGGGTATCAACCCGTCAAAAATAAATTACCTGAATTTAGCGGAAGATACTTTTCGCGGTGAGATAAAACCTCCAACCTTCACAATCCATGAAGTTGTACCCCCACGTACCAATAGTTTCATCCCCGTCTTGAAAGGCATCATCCGACAAGAAGGCGGACAAACGCTTGTGACTGTTAAAATGCAACTGGGTGGGTGCATCATCGCTTTTGCGGTGGCTTGGTGTTATGTTCCCTGTTTGATGTTTTTTCTCAATATTAAGTCGTGGATAAGTGGTGAGGCGTTTAGCTTATCTATTTTTTTAGTGGCTGTGGGGGCGTTGAGTGTTATGGGATTAATGATGAATTATGGATTTAGAAATGGCGAAACAGCCGCAAAAGCATTTTTGTTAAAAACATTTGGTGGAGAGCTTGTTTGATACCTTGAATTTATATTTTTCATAATCATTTCACCCGTTTTCCACGCATACTATTGGAATTGCCCGATTTTGAACTGGATTTGACTTATGGCGAAAAGCAGCCAGAATACGATGATAAAGTGGTTTTCATCAAAGGCAACCCCATCGAAGATGTGCCAACGGAGGTGTTGCAACAGGGCATGGAAGCTGTTCGCCAATATTTGGCTTAAATAGTAGATAAAAATGAACTGCGTGAAATATTTGCCATTTAAAACAACCCTTTAAATTTTTCATCATGAAAACCGCCCTTTTACTTCTCCTTTTATGCCTATTGCAAAGTAACTCTGCCATTGCCCAAGCCTGCAAAACCTTCGACTGCGCCATGCAGCAAGCCCAAACCGCTTTTGAAGCAAAAGACTTCCGCAAAGCCTACGAAGGTTTCAAAGCAGCAAAAAATTTCAAACGGGCTAATACCAAAGAAGCAGATGTATGGATGAATAAAACATTCGATGCCCTTGAAAAACAATTAGCAACACTTACAAAAACTCAAGCCGAATCAGATAAAAAAAAAGGAGAAACTATACCTAATCACCCGTATTTCTACAAAGACCGCTTTGGGCTGGCTTACAATGAAGTGGAGCGTTTCGGTTTTATTGATAAAGAAGGCAA
>JAYUQN010000371.1:0-13134 GCA_043756725.1 Saprospiraceae bacterium | reverse complement strand
GTAGAAATTTTGGAACAAGTAAAAAAAGTAGTCGCTACTTGGAGGACTGTTGCCAATACTATCGGTATTTCGAGGCATGAACAAGAATTGATGGAGACAGCATTTAGGTGATGAATTGACAGTGTTTTTACAACTATACCTACTTGACCTTCAACGTGGAAAATACTGAGGGGGTCGGTTCAATTTTTATTTTAAACCTACAACTCTAAAAGATATGAAAAAAATATCAATCTTATGTTTTTTTATGTGTTTTGGGCAATTTGGTTTTGCTCAATCTAAATTTATAGATAGCTTATCGAAACAGCTTTCTATAGCAACCGATGATAAAAGTAAAGTCCTATTGATTTCAGAAATGGGATATTATTATCGTTTAACAAAGCCTGATTCTGCATTTTTATTAGGGGAAAAAGCATTGGCGTTGGCTCAAAAAATTAACTTTCCACAAGGTGAATCCAACGCTTTAAGCACTCTTGGCGCAACTTATCGAATTTTAGGGGATTTACAAAATGCTATGTTGTATTGTTACAAAAGTCTTAGTATTGCTCAAAAATATGGCTTTAAAGAAGAACTTGGAAAAGTATATGTGACTATGAGTGTCACATACTCTGATTTAAAAGAATATGATTTGGCTATTCAATACATAAAATCATCTATCAAAATACAGGAAAAATTGAGTAATAAAGAAAACTATACAACTGCAGTTGCCAATTTAGGAGAAGCGTATCTTAGAAAAAATCAATTAGATTCAGCTTTAATTTATTTGCAACAGGCGCAAGATATTATACTAAATGTGAAAAATAGCCCAATTTTCACTTTTATACTTTCAAGATTAGCGGCTACCCATTTGAAACTAAAAAATTATGATACTGCTTTTGCTTACGTTACAAAAGCCATTGATATTGGTAAAAAATCTAATAACGTTAGGATGCAATGTTATGGAAATAAAATTCTTACCCAATACTTCAAGTCCTTAAATAAAATTGATTCGGCGATTTATTGCGCTAAACAAGGCTTTGACCTTGCTCAAAAATATAATTACAAATGGGATTTGCTTGATTTAAGCACTCTTTTAGCGGATTTATATGAACAAAAAGATATAAAACGAGCCTATTATTATGCTAAAATTGCTAAATCCTTGAATGATTCCATTTATGGGGTTGATAGGGTGAATGCTTTACAAAAAAAAATCATTCAAGAACAAGAAATTGTCAGAGAAAATGAGGCTAAAAACTTAGCAGCTCAAAACAAGTTGAAGCAAAATGGACTTTTACTCATTTTGGGGATAATGGCTTTTGCTGGTTATTTTTTATATCGCAATATTCGACAAAAACAAAAAGCCAATCAAGATTTAGAAAAAACTTTATCAGCATTAAAATCTACTCAAAACCAACTTATTCAAAAAGAAAAGTTGGCAAGTCTCGGTGAACTCACAGCAGGCATCGCCCATGAAATACAAAACCCCTTGAATTTTGTCAATAACTTCTCGGAATTGAGCGTAGATATCGCCAAAGATTTGAATGATGAAATACATAAAACTGACATTGATAAAGGGTATGTAGAAGAATTATTAACGGATTTAACATCAAACCAAGATAAAATAAACCATCACGGCAAACGGGCGAGTAGCATCCTGAAAGGGATGCTTGAACATTCACGAGCGAGTACAGGCGTAAGGGAATTGACTGATATTAATAAATTGGCGGATGAATATTTGCGGCTTTCGTATCATGGTTTAAGAGCAAAGGATAATTCATTTAATGCTGATTTCACAACTGATTTTGATGAAAACTTGCCTAAAATAGAAGTTATTCCGCAAGATATTGGACGGGTTTTATTGAATTTGATTAATAATGCTTTTTATGCCGTGAATGAAAAAAACAAGCAAAATATTTCGAATCCCGATAGAAGCGGGACTGAGGGGGGGTATAGTCCAACGGTCACTGTTTCGACACAGACGCTTGACAATCAAATAATTATCAAAGTTAAAGACAATGGCACAGGTATGTCTGAAAGCGTGCGTGCCAAAGTTTTTCAACCCTTTTTTACGACAAAACCGACGGGGCAAGGGACAGGCTTAGGACTTTCCTTAGCGTATGATATTGTGACGAAAGGACACGGAGGCATTTTGGAAGTCGAATCTACTATCGCAGACCCCGATAACGGCGGGGAGGGGGTCGGTTCAGAGTTCTCAATTACATTATCATTGCCCTGAGAAATTAAATTAGGTTCTAAAAAAAAATTATATCTTTGAATTTAAATTATTTTTTTCACCAAAAAAAAAACTATCTTATCATGGCTATTTCACCACAAACCCCTGGCATTCACCACCTTGCATTGCGGACATCCAATATGGCGCGTGCAAAATCATTTTATGTGGATACTTTAGGCTTCCCTCTTGCTTTAGAAGTACCCGATTTATTCATTTTTATAGCAGGCGGTACTTATATCGGAATGCGCCCTGCAACAGTACAATCACCCGACGACAAATTTAACCCTTTTAACATTGGCCTTGACCATCTTGCTTTGGGTTGTGCTGATGAAGCGGAACTAAACCGTGTTGCTGATGCTTTAGCGGCAGCTAATGTAGAAAATACGGGTGTAAAATTTGACGGTACGCTGGGTAAAAATTACATTGCTTTTAAAGACCCCGACCGTATCAGTTGGGAATTTTATATGATTTAATATGCCATTAATGGATGAATTCCACTGAACAAATTCAAGTACTAGGGATAGAACAACTCAACCACGCCGCATGGGAAATGCGTGTGAGTGATTCGGCTCAGGCTTTTGAGTTGAGCGAACGGGCTTTGGCTTTATCCAATGATATACAGTATATCAAAGGTAAAGGCGAAGCCCTTCGGACTTTGGGCTTTTGCCATATCCGATTGGCAAAATTTCAAGAGGCTTTACCCTTGTTGGAAAAAGCTTTTCAGATATTTCAATCGCTCAACAATCGGCGGGGACTATCGGATGTGAACGAATATTTCGGCATCATCAAGCGGAGTTTGGGCGATTATGCGGCTTCTCTTGAGTATCTGTTTAAAGGTGCTGAAATACGGGAACAAATTGGTTATGAGGACGGGCTTTCGCTCAGTTTTTATCATATCGGTATTACCTACAAATATTTAGGCGACCTTGAACAAGCCCTTGAATACCAGCTAAAAAGCCTTGAATTGGGTAGAAAATTGAACTATTGGGTCTCTATTTCATACGCACTCAATAATATTGGTATTATATACGCCGATATGGGCGATAATCAAAATGCCTTAAAATACTTTGAACAGAGCTTAGAAATTCGGCAAAATTCAGGCGATAAATGGGGTGAAGCGGGTTGTTTAGACAATATCGGCTTGTTACATTCTAAATTGGGTGATAATAGGCGAGCTAAGGACTTTTGCTTGAAAAGTCTAACTATCAGCGAATCCATCAACGATAAAAAAGGGCAGGGCAACTCGCTGTATCATCTGGGCATTATCCATACGCATTTGACCGATTTTAAAAAAGCCTTAAATTATGCCCACCAGAGCCTTAAAATCAGAACCAATATAGCGGATAAAAAAGGTCAAGCGGAAGTATTGATTTTTTTAAGCGACTTATATCAACAAATCCATACTAAAAAGCCCGATAAAATTGAGGCTTTACTTAAAAAATCTTTGAAAATTGGCAGAGAATTGAAAGCTAAGGATTTGTTGTCGCAAATACATTTTCAATGCTATAAATTTTATAAAAGCACGTCAAAAAACTTGGAAGCTATAGAGCATTTGGAAATCCACAATACCCTCGAAAAAGAAGTGTTTAATCAAAATTTTAATCAAAAATTGGCTAATCTGCAAATAACCCATCAAGTTGAAAAATCACGGAAAGAGGCAGAAATATACCAGTTAAAGAATATTGAATTGGTGCAACTCAATGCCGAAATTCAAAAACAAAAAGATGTCTTAGATGTACAAAGAAAAAACTTAGAAAAAACGCTGGATAATCTTAAAGCGACACAAGACCAACTCATCCAAAAAGAAAAACTCGCCAGCCTCGGTGAACTCACCGCAGGCATCGCCCATGAAATACAAAACCCTTTGAATTTCGTCAATAACTTCTCGGAATTGAGCGTGGGTATTGCAAAAGACCTCAATGATGAAATGAACAAAACGGATATTGACAAAGGATATGTGGAGGAATTATTGACTGATTTAACATCAAACCAAGAGAAAATAAATCATCACGGCAAGCGAGCGGCAAGCATTGTAACAGGCATGTTGCAGCACTCTCGGGCGAGTACAGGCGTGAAAGAAATGACCGATATTAATAAATTGGCGGATGAATATTTACGGTTGTCCTATCATGGTTTAAGAGCGAAGGATAAAGATTTTAATGCTGATTTTTCAACGGATTTTGATGAAAATTTGCCTAAAATTGAAGTGATTCCGCAAGATATTGGTAGGGTTTTGTTGAATTTGATGAATAATGCGTTTTATGCGGTTAATCAACGCAAACAACTCTCGGAGGGTTTGAAACCCTCAGAGAGTTCGGGAACATACCCCCCCTCAGTATTTTTGACCACTCAACAGCTTGACAATCTCACGAAGGAGTCCTATGGACAAATAATTATAAAAGTTAAAGACAACGGTATAGGTATGAATGAAGCGACAAAAGCCAAAGTCTTCCAACCATTTTTTACGACAAAACCCACAGGACAAGGCACAGGCTTAGGACTTTCATTGGCGTATGATATTGTGACGAAAGGACATGGAGGGACTTTGGAAGTAGAAAGTACTGAGGGGGTCGGAACAGAGTTTATCATTCGTCTGCAGTCCGCTTCGTAACCACATTTTTGATATTAAATATTATTTCGGCACTGTTTTTTTTTACATTTCATCACACTTAATTTTGTCGGACAAAAGTATATACTTAATTTCACAGAATATTTTTTTAACGAAAAATCAATATGAACAAAAAAGTAATCATCATGGGTGGCGGCGTTGCAGGTATGAGCGCGGCACATGAGCTTGTAGAACGCGGCTACCAAGTCGAAGTTTTTGATAGAAATCCTATTTATGTCGGCGGCAAAGCACGCAGTGTCAATGTTTGGGACACGAATCTTGTCAATCCACATTTGTATCTGCCTGGCGAACATGGTTTTCGCTTCTTTCCAGGGTTTTACAAACACGTGACGGATACGATGAAACGCATCCCGAAACTCGACGGCGAGGGGTCTTGTTTCGATAATTTGGTTTCTACCGAATCCGTTATGATTGCTCAAGGCGGCAGTGTTAAGCCAATAGTGGTGGGTGTCAATTTTCCAAGTAGTATAAAGGACATCAAACGGCTGTTGTATAGCTACAAAGTGGTCAAACAGGAATTGACGAGTGAAGAAATACACTTTTTCGCCGAGCGTGTCTGGCAACTCATGTCGAGTTCGAATCAACGTTTTTTAGATGAATATGAAGGCATCGGTTGGTGGGAATATTGTGCTGCCGATAAATTCAGCAAAGCTTACCAAGATTTGTTGGTGATTGGTTTGACCCGCTCTCTCGTTGCGGCGAATGCAAAACTCGCCAGCACCCACACGGTCGGTCGTATTTTTCTGCAATTAATCTATCTTATGGCTGATGCCAATGCAAACGATACGGACAGGGTGCTGAACGCACCCACAAACGACGCTTGGCTCAATCCGTGGTTGGATTATTTGACAAAAAAAGGCGTAAAATACCACAAAGGATATATCGTAACGGATATTGAGATGACAAACGGGGCAATCAGCGGCATCACAACCGATACTGAGGGGGTGATAACAACGCACAACGATGCCGATTATTATATCCTTGCAACGCCTGTGGAACGCGCTGCCACACTGCTCAACGAAGCCGTTTTAACTGCCGACCCAAGTTTGAAGTCTATTATTACGCTCGCGCCAAATGTGGAATGGATGAATGGGCTTCAATTTTATCTGAATGAGGAGGTCAATTTGAACAAAGGGCATACCATTTATGCCAACAGCAATTGGGCTTTGACTTCTATTTCACAATTGCAATTTTGGAAAGATTATGATATCCAAGACCGAGGTAATGGTAAGATAAAATCCATCCTTTCGGTTGATATTTCAAACTGGCAAACGGAAGGCAATTTCAATCAAAAAACGGCAACAGAATGTTCGTCCGAAGAAGTCAAAGATGAGGTTTGGCGACAAATCAAAGCTGAATTGAATAAAAACGGGCATGAAATATTGAAAGATACCATGATTGATTTTTGGTATTTGGACAAAGATATTCGGACAGTAAAAGTTGAACTAACACCTGAAATGCTTGCTAAACTAACCGAAGCACAAGTAATTGAGTTAAAAAAAGTCATAAATCTGGAGCCGCTTTTGGTGAATCAAATCCACACTTGGGGGCTGCGTCCAAATTCGTTTACCAATATTCCCAATTTGTTTTTAGCCAGCGATTATGTTAAAACCAATACAGATTTAGCCACAATGGAAGGCGCAAACGAAGCCGCAAGACGTGCCGTTAATGACATTTTGGACAAAGATGGGCAAACCAATTATTGTAAAATATGGACATTATACAATCCAACAGCCCTGCGTTTGGCGCAATGGTATGATAAAAAACGATTCAAAAAAGGCTTGCAGTGGACAGGGAAATTGCCGTTTTGGATAGAAGTGCTGACGTTTATCTTATCCATAGTCCATACGATAAAAGGCTTGTTAAAACGCCTTTTTACTTAAATGATAAAAATTTACATAGAAAAGAAATGCTGTTCAAAAACTACCAAACTGTTAGAGAATACTTTATTCCAGCGGAGAAAAAAAGTATTATAAATAATGAATTGAATCTCATCATTGACTTTCAAATTGTTACTTTCTTTTTTGCCCTTTTTTATACGTCTATCAGCTACACGATTGGTTATCGTGAAGGTATGGAGTTGATGGCTCTGTCTGCGGTACTCTTTTTTTTAGGATTATTTGGCGTAAAAAAAGGATACAACGCCATCTATATCAAGCATTTTTGTCTTTTTACGGCTTGTTTTGTCAGTATATTGGGTTGTAGCTATTTTTCGGGCGGGTTATATTCTCCCGTCATTCCGTGGTTTGCTTTACTACCGATTTTGGCATTACTGCTGTTCGGTACTTTGAAAAACACCATTATTTGGCTCATCATTCCGATTTTAATCGCCATTGGTTTTTTAGCTCTGTCTTTGATGGGTTTTAGTTGTCCCATTACTTATCTGCCAGAATGGAGAAATATCTTTTATTGCACTTGCCTAAGTGGGTTAACATTGGTCATATTTCTGGTGAGCTATATTTTTCAAAGCTTTATCAATAATAATTTAATCCAACTCAAAGCGGCACAAACCCAATTAATTCAATCCGAAAAATTAGCGTCACTCGGCGAACTCACGGCGGGCATTGCGCACGAAATCCAAAACCCTTTGAATTTTGTCAATAATTTCTCCGAATTGAGCGTGGATTTAGTGAAGGATTTGAAAGAGGAAATGGAAAGACCCGATGTGGATAAAGAATATATTGATGAACTATTTGGGGACTTAACAGCCAATCAAGAGAAAATCAACCATCATGGCAAACGCGCAAGCAATATCGTGAAAGGAATGCTGGAACATTCGAGGGTGAGTACAGGTGTAAGAGAATTGACCGATATTAACGCTTTGGCAGATGAATATTTGCGTTTGTCATATCATGGGTTGAGAGCAAAGGATAAAAACTTTAATGCGGATTTTTCAACCGATTTTGAGACCCCCCTCCCTAAAATCGCCATTGTGCCACAAGACATTGGGCGTGTTTTATTGAACTTGATAAATAATGCTTTTTATGCAGTCAATGAAAAAAATAGGCAAAATACTGAGGGGGTGCTTTATAAACCTAATGTAACCGTTTCAACACAAAAGATTGATAACCAAATAATTATAAAAGTAAAAGACAACGGTATCGGAATGCCCGAAAGCGTGAGAGCCAAAGTCTTTCAACCTTTTTTCACGACAAAACCAACAGGACAAGGAACAGGTTTAGGGCTTTCATTAGCGTATGATATTGTGACGAAAGGGCATGGCGGGACATTGGAAGTGGAAAGTAATGTCGCAGACCCCGATAACGGCGGGGAGGGAGTCGGCTCGGAGTTTATTATTCGATTGCCAACAACTTTGTAAAAGTGGGCAATCCGTGCTACTTTTGTACTAAAATAATGCTTGAAAATTACTCAAAATTATCTATCTTTGGACTATGAAATCTGTGAGCAAACTTCATATTGACAAACTGAAAGGCGGGATTTCTGGCATTTCATCTACATACGGGGCATTTTTGGCAGAAGCAATAGCTGTTTGCTTAGCTGCTGCGGGGCATAAACCGAGTGTTCGATTAAAAGTTGAAGGAGATTTTGAGGCGGAGTTTGAGTTGGAATGGGAACAGAAAATCGGGTCGGCAGAGCTTTCCAGTTGGCGGGATTTGAAGGAAGCAACGGAATATGCAGCAATGGGGCTTGCTGTTTTGCTTATTTCAGCATTGACAACTTATAGGGTGTTTCAACGAAACGAGCAAGGCGAAGATGCAGATTTTACGATGCAAGAATTGAGTGAGCCAAACAGTACGCCACTTGAAATAGTTCAGAAGGCGTACATGGAAGTTTCAGGAATCTTGTCCGAATCATTGACCAATACGCTTAACATAAGAATATCAGCAAAAACAAAAGGCTTGGAAAAACGGATGAAGCCAAGTCCACCAGTTTTCATTGCTGTTGTTGAATTTAGTATTCCGAAGGCAAAAATAGTTAAGATATGAAACAGTCAGAAATTTTATACCGCCAAGCGGTTTCTTTCGCAGAGCAAGGAGATATGGCAAAAGCCAAACGGCATGTTGTACCAATTGATTATAAATTGTTTTACGAAAAAGCATTCCTTTTGGAAAAAGAGGCAGCCCTTTTGATGTCTTCTGGAGAAAAACATCCCCTATCTCGTGGTGAGATGCTAAAAAACGCCACTGCCCTTGCCTATAAAGCAGGTAAATACGAAGAAGCCCAAAAAGTCGCTGCCCTGTGTCGGGTCGAAGATTTGGACGGATATACTTTGATGAAATTGAATGAGTTAGAAGCACTTATCTTAGAGGCACTTGCTGTACCAACAAACACGTCTTCACTGACAGTACGCGGTTTATTTACTTCCGCTAACGCTGACGACAGTGAAATAAAAATCCGTGATATGGATAACCAACAAATCTATTCCGTTATTGTACCTGCCAATATGTTCAAAAAAATTGTGAAATCTTATTGGCAAGATGTCGTATCTGTTGTCGGGCATGTTAGTACGCAAGGGGTTTTTACCTTGGAGAAAATTGGACGACCCACAGCATAATCTTACTCTTTTATTGGACACACCAGCCGTTTTATCTTTATTTCGAAGCCCAAACACAATTGGGCAAGTGACCATTTTAATCACCCCGATGTGCGGGGTTTTTATGTCGTTTTCTTAGGTGGCGAGGTTCATACTTGGAGAGAATGGGGGAAATATTAGCTTATGCAAGTATCACAAGAACGCCTTATTCATAGACCTGAATAAGGCGTTTTTACTTGCTTTTTAGAAAAAATATAGTGCGTTTCGCTCCATCAAGCTGAAAGCATGACTGAGGGGTCGGTACTGAGTTTACTATTACTTTACCTTTTAAAAACAATGAAAAATGAAGACATATATTTTAACTTTTCTTCTTTTGCTGGTTGTGTGTCGGGCCTTCGCCCAAACAAGCAAAACGGATAGCTTGCTAAGACAAGTCGCATTAACGAATGAAGATACAAATCGGGTGATTTTGCTAACTGAATTGGGTCGTACCTATCGGTTTTCGAAGCCTGACTCCATGCTGTTTTATACAGACCAAGCCATTCTATTGGCTCAAAAAATTAACTACCTCAAAGGAGAATCCATGGCTTTGAATAGAAAGTCCTTTGCGTTGCGGGAGATGGGCAATTTACCAAAGTCCTTAGAACTCATACTCAAATCACTAAAAATAGCAGAAGATAATCATTATATCTATGAAGCGGGATATGCTCTTATGCGAATAGGGCAAATTTATGCAGATTTAAACGACAATCCCCAAGCCCTCAATTATTTTAACCAAGCCATCCAAAAGCTCGAACCCATTAATAATAAATATGTAACAGCCATTAGTTATCTGTCTATGGGGATGGCTTATGAACAAATGAACCAATTAGATACAGCCTTTTATTATGAGCAAAAAGCCCTCAAATATAAATTTCAAGAATTGCAGACCGAAATATTGAGAACGCTTGGCAATATTGAAGCCAAAAGGGGGCATACAAGCCTTGCTTTAGCGTATTATCAAGAAGGTATTCAAATAGGTTAATCATTAAAAAGCTATCTTTTTTGATTAAAAACTGTATTTTTGTACACTAAAATTCATTTAACGATACTTGCAAGAAAACCAACACCTTAAAAATGACTACACCTAAAACAACAATACCGAGAAAACCTAAAGCAAAAACGCCTAAAAAAGAAGGCAATGCTTTTGACAAAATTATGAAAGAAATCGTTGAAAAGATATTTCGACCTTTAATAGAACAACGATTGGGTGTGAAAATTGTAAAATCTATCCCACTGAAAGAAAAAATGCAAACCACTGTTGAAGTCGAAATGGATTTTTTCTATGAAATCATAACTGATACGGGAGAGCATTTTATTTTGCATATAGAATTTGAGAGTGGGAATAATCTCGAAATGGTCTATCGAGTCGGTGAATATCACGGCATGTCGCAGCGCAGAAATAAGTTGCCAATTCGCCATTTTGTCGTATATTTAGGTTTAGAACCACCGACAATGCGGACAGAACTGAAACCAGAAGAGGTTTTTATAGGGTTTGATTTACTGAATGTCCGAACTTTAGATACGAATCAGTTGTTAAGTTCACAAGTACCCGAAGAGGTTTTAATGGCAGTTTTAGCGAATTATCCTCCAGAAGAAGCAGAAAAGGTATTACGAACCATCGTTGAAAATTTAAAGAAACTTGTTAGAAATAAAAGAGTCTTGAAAAAATACATCAACCAGTTGATGATGTTATCAAGGCTAAGAAAAATAGAAAATTTAACAATTAAAATAGCTGAAGACATGCCTATACATTATGATTATGAAGCAGATACACTCTACCTAAGAGGCGAAGAAAAAGGACGTTCCAAAGAACGTAAAGAAAATATTATCAAATTTTGGCAAAAAGGCATTGATTTGCCTATGATTGCTAACTTAATGGATATGTCCATTGAACAAGTTGAGCATATTATCGCTGAATATCAGATGAATAAAAAAAAGTAATCTGACTTCTTACAAAATTTAACAATTAAAATCATTAATGAGATGACACTTCATTATGACATTGAAACAGATATGCTCTATAAAAAAATGTCGTGCAGAAGAAGCGGCAAAAAAAGACTATACTTTTGTCCGCAACCTTTTATTAAACACAGGTCGCCATGAGCAATTCTCTGATGAAGAAATTGCACTTTTAGTGGGTGTCACTGTGGATTTTGTCCAAAAAGTAAAATCCGATTTAGCTAAAGAAAAACCTTAGTTGAGGTTTTTTAAACACATAAAAACGCCTTATTCATAAACCTGAATAAGGCGTTTTTACTTGCTTTTTAGAAAAAATATGGTGCGTTTCGCTCCATCAAGCTGAAAGCATGACTGAGGGGTCGGTACTGAGTTTACTATTACTTTACCTTTTAAAAACAATGAAAAAATGAAGCCTTTAATAACATTTATTGTAAAACTACAACTCTAAAAGATATGAAAAAAATATCAATCTTATGTTTTTTTATGTGTTTTGGGCAATTTGGTTTTGCTCAATCTAAATTTATTGATAGTTTATCAAGAGAACTTTCAATAGCAACCGATGAAAAAAGTAAAGTCCTATTGATTTCAGAAATGGGATATTATTATCGTTTAACAAAGCCTGATTCTGCATTTATATTGGGGCAAAAAGCATTGGTATTGGCTCAAAAAATCAATTTTCCACAAGGCGAATCCAACGCTTTAAGCACGATTGGTGCAACCTATCGTATTTCAGGGGATTTGCAAAATGCTGTGCTTTTTTCTTACAAAAGCCTAAATATTGCTCAAAAATATGACTTTAAAGAAGAACTGGCTAAGGTATATCTGACTATGGGTGTCACCTATTCTGATTTAAAAGACTATGATTTGGCAATTCAATATCTAAAATCATCTATCAAAATACAGGAAAAATTGAGTAATAAAGAAAACCATGCAACCGCAATTGCCAATTTGGGAGAAGCGTATCTTAGAAAAAATCAATTAGATTCAGCTTTGATTTATTTGCAACAGGCAAATGACCTGATGGTAAATGTAAAAAATAGCCTAATTTTTACTTTTCCCCTTTCACGATTAGCGGCTACCCATATAAAATTAAAAAATTATGATGTTGCTTATGCTTACGTTACAAAAGCCATTGACATTGGTAAAAAAGGTAATAATGCTAGGGCGCAATGTTATGGAAGTAAAATTCTTACCCAATATTTCAAATCCTTAAATAAAATTGATTCGGCGATTTATCATGCTAAGGAAGGATTTGTCCTTGCTCAAAAATATAATTACAAATGGGATTTGCTTGATTTAAGCACTCTTTTAGCTGATTTGTATGAACAAAAAGATATAAAACAAGCCTATTATTATGCTAAAATTTCTAAATCCTTGAATGATTCCATTTATGGGGTTGATAAGGTGAATGCGTTACAGAAAAAAATCATTCAAGAGCAAGAACTCGTCAGAGACAATGAGTCCAAAAACTTAGCAGCTCAAAATAGATTGAAGCAAAATGGGCTTTTACTCATTTTGGGTATTATGGCAATTGCGGGTTATTTTTTATATCGCAATATTCGACAGAAACAAAAAGCCAATCAAGATTTAGAAAAGACCTTATCAAAATTAAAATCTACTCAAAATCAACTTATCCAAAAAGAAAAACTCGCTTCCCTCGGTGAACTCACCGCAGGCATTGCCCATGAAATACAAAACCCTTTGAATTTTGTCAATAATTTCTCGGAATTGAGCGTGGATTTAGTGAAAGATTTAAAAGATGAAATGGGAAAACCCGATATTGATAAAGGCTATATCGAG
>JAYUQN010000370.1:0-4556 GCA_043756725.1 Saprospiraceae bacterium | reverse complement strand
TAACGTATGACAAACAGAAGAGATTTTATTAAACAATCCAGTACCCTTGCTTTGGGCAGTTTGCTTTTCAATAACCCACTTGCTGATTTATCGGAATTTGCGAAAAAACGCAAGATGGGTATCCAGCTTTACACCCTTTCAAGTGTTTTAGAAAAAGATTTAAAAGCCAATTTAGCAAAAGTCGCCGCAATCGGCTACAAGGAAATTGAGTCTGCTTTCAGCATGAAAGGCGGCTATTATGGCATGAAATCACCTGAATTCGCAGCTGCTTTGAAAGAAGCGGGCTTAACTTGGCGGTCACACCACATTGGCGGTTCGGCTTTTAAACCCCGTGTGGGCGCGCCACCTCCTCCTGCTAATAGACCTAAAATGTTGAATTTGAAGGAAAACGCCCAGCAAGTTGTTGATGAAGTGGCATTGGGTGGAGTGAAATATTTGGTCTGTTCGTCTATTGCCATTAACACGATGGAGGATGTGAAAGAAAGCATAGAAACCTTGACAAAAGCGGGTGAAATTGCCAAAAAAGCAGGCTTGACTTTGTGTTTTCACAACCACGATAGAGAGTTTAAAGAGATTGAAGGGCAAAAACCGTATGATATGTTCCTATCTCAAATCAGTTCAGATTTATTGAAAATGCAATTGGATTTGGCTTGGGTTAGTAAAGCAGGTGTTGACCCAGTTGAACTTTTCAAAAAACATCCCAACCGTTTCCCGCTTTGGCATGTGAAAGATTTCAATGCCGATTTTACAACACTTATGCCAGTAGGGGAGGGGTCAATTGATTTCAAACGCATATTTGCAGAAGCTAAAACGGCAGGGTTAAAACACTTTTTCGTAGAGCATGATAATCCAAAAGATGGGTTTGCAAGTATTGCTTCGAGCTATAAATTTTTGAGTGGCATCGTTAAATAGAACCACAAATTTTACGCACCCTGTGTGTTGACGAGAGCCACGAATTGACGAATTTCACTAATTTAGATGTTGACAATACATATTCTAAAAAGTATTGTCAACATCTAAATTAGTGAAATTCGTAAAATTCGTCAATTAGTGGCTCTCGTCAACACAGAGCTTTTTAACATAAAACAATTCACCAATGAATAACCTAATCCTTTCGATTTCAGTCGTTTTTTTCAGTGTTATTGGTTTTTTCAAACCCAATACTCCCCCTCTCCATGAGGAGTCCTATGGACAGTATGACCCCACTTTGGCGGTCATGCCGATGTGTCATACCGCAGGAACACCCACAGATATGCGGGATTTTGCGCTCGATCCAGCGTTTCAAGCCTTGCACCCCGCACCGCTGCCCATCAATTATGAAGCAATGGGGCAAAACATCACTTTTGCCGCACCCGATGGGGTAGAAGCCAAAGGCTATTTAATAAAAGCTAAGAAAAAATCTAAAAAATGGCTTTTTGTCTATCAAGAATGGTGGGGGCTGAACGATTTTGTGAGAAAAGAAGCGGATACATATTATAAAGATTTGGGTGAATCAGTCAATGTTTTAGCCTTAGATATGTACGATGGCAAATCTGCGACTGACCCAAAAGAAGCAGGTAAAATTATGTCTGAAACCAAAGAAGCCCGTTTGGAAAGTATCATGAAAGGCGGGGTTGCTTTTGCTGGTAAAAAAGCGAAAATTGCTAACGTGGGTTGGTGTTTTGGCGGCGGCTTGTCTTTGAAATCGGCTTTGATTGGCGGTAAACGTTCTGTTGGCTCCATTATATATTATGGCATGCCTGTCAAAGATGTTGAAAAACTAAAAACTTTGAACTGTGATGTTTTAGGCTTATTTGCCACCGAAACCCGCATTTCAAAAGAAGTGGTTGAAGAATTTGCTGCCAATATGAAAACGGCGGGCAAAGGTTTGGAATATAAAATTTTCAATGGCGTACATGGTTTTGCCAATCCGTCAAATCCCAAACATGATGTAGAATTGACGAAAGAGGCTTATAGTATGTCATTAGGTTATTTGAAAAAAAGACTAAAAGTGTAGCTTCGGATTTATCCGAACTCGTAGCTTCGCCTTTAGGCGAACCCGTTTAAACGGCTTCAGCCGTTTATAATTATACTAAACGGATAAATTCAAAGCTACGTGCTATTATCAATTTTATTATCTTTGCAGATTGGGAATCTAACTCCCAATCTGCAAAATGATAAAAAGACAAGCTGAAGGTAAATTAAAATCATTGGCGCAACAATTCCGAGCAGTTGTTGTCATGGGACCTCGTCAAAGCGGCAAAACGACATTGACAAAAATGGCGTTTCCTGATAAGCCTTATGCATCTTTGGAAACCCCTTCTACCCGCCAATTTGCGATGGAAGATCCTATCCAGTTCTTACGACAATATCCGAATGGGGCTATTTTAGATGAAATTCAACGAGTGCCTGAATTGTTGTCTTGGCTACAACAAAATTTAGATGAAAACCCCACACACAAGGGTAAATTCATATTGACAGGGTCTAATAACCTTCTTTTGCTTGAAAATATTACGCAAACATTGGCGGGTAGAGTGGCTTATATAGAGCTTTTGCCATTTTCTATTAGTGAATTAAAAGAGCTTTCAGATGCTTTAACAGATATAAATAAAGTATTGTGGCGAGGTGGTTATCCTCCTATTCAAGCAGATGCTATTTTACCGACTGATTGGCTGCCTGCATACATACGAACGTATATAGAACGGGATGTTAGGCAATTAAAAAATATAGGCAATTTGCTATTATTTGAGCGATTGTTGGCTTTGTGTGCGGGTAGAGTGGGTCAAGAGATAAATTTTACACATTTGAGCAATGAAGTAGGCGTTGACCATAAGACTATTCAATCTTGGCTGGGTATTTTACAAGCCAGTTACATCCTATTTTTATTACCAACGTTTCATAAAAATTTCAATAAAAGGGTTATCAAAACACCTAAATTATATTTTTATGATACAGGCTTAGTTTGCTCACTTTTACGCATCAATGACCCTCATATCTTAATACAGCATCCCTTTAAAGGGGCATTGTTTGAAAATTTTATTATTACAGAACTCTTGAAAAATCGTTTCAATCAAGGTAAACGCTCCGATTTATACTTTTGGAGAGAAGCGTCGGGATATGAAATAGATGTGTTAATAGATGAAGGTTTACAACAAATACCGATTGAAATAAAAAGTGGTGAAACTATTAACAGCGATTGGTTTAAAGGTTTGAAATATTGGTACACATTAACTCAACAAAATAATGGATACGTCGTCTATGGCGGTGATGAAGAACAAAACCGCAGCGATGGGTCAAAGGTCATAAGTTGGAAAAATATCATTGATTTATAAGGTTTTTTCAGTATAAAATACCTCCTCAGTAAAAAGTACATTTTAATATACTCTATTATGAAAATCACAACAAAAATTCTCTTAATCCTGTGTCTTTTCACAGGTAAAACAACCGTATTCAGCCAAAAATGGTCTGAAACTAAAAACGGTACTATCGCCTTTGTCAAAAATCAAGGCGGTCAAACGCTCGGTTATGCCACAACTTCGGGCGTGAAAATTCTAACCATTGACGGTTTGGCTTTCAAAGACTTGAACAAAAACGGACAGCTCGATAAGTACGAAGACTGGCGTTTGCCGATGGAAGTCCGTGCCAAAGATTTGGCTACCAAACTATCCATTGACCAAATAGCGGGTTTGATGCTTTACAGCCGCCATCAATCTATTCCCGCTCGTGCAGGTGGTTATTTTGCAGGCACGTACAAAGGTAAACCCTATAAAAAAGGGGAAATCAATGACGAAGAAATGACGGATCAGCAAATTGAGTTTTTAACAAAAGACAACCTCCGTCACGTCTTAGTTACCACCGTTTCATCCCCTGAAAAAGCGGCATTGTGGAACAATAATGTGCAAGCCTTAGTCGAAGGTATTGGCTTTGGTATTCCTGCCAATAATAGCACCGACCCTCGACATGGCACCATAGCGAGCGCAGAATATGATGCAGCAGCAGGTGGTAAAATCTCCATGTGGCCCGGTTCATTAGGCATGGCAGCTACTTTCGACCCCTCAGTAGTGGAGCGTTTTGGGCAGGTGGCAGCGGCTGAATATCGGGCTTTGGGCATTGCTACGGCATTATCGCCACAAGTGGATATTGCAACCGACCCCCGTTGGATGCGCGCCAATGGTACTTTCGGTGAAAATCCGCAGCTATCCGCAGCGATGGCACAAGCCTATTGCAATGGTTTTCAAACCTCGATGGGTCCCCTTGAAATAAAAGATGGTTGGGGCTATGGCAGCGTCAATGCGATGGTGAAACATTGGCCCGGGGGCGGTTCGGGAGAGAGTGGGAGAGATGCTCACTTTGCCATGGGTAAGTTTGCGGTCTATCCTGCGGGTAAATTTACGACCCATTTTATTCCTTTCACGGAGGGGGCATTTAAGTTGAAAGGCAAGACCAAAATGGCTTCGGCGATTATGCCTTATTACACGATTTCACTCAATCAAGACACTAAAAACAACGAAAATGTGGGTAATGCCTACAATAAATACATCATCAATGATTTATTGCGTAAAAAATATGGCTACGAT
>JAYUQN010000369.1:0-13176 GCA_043756725.1 Saprospiraceae bacterium | reverse complement strand
TAAAGCAAATAATAGAAAAATTTTATTATCTACCTTTGCGTTCGTTTATAAATCTACATTGACAAGCTATTAAAAAACCAATAAAATATGTCAAAGTTAAAAATTCACATAAAATTTCCTAAAATTCTACTTCACTGTCCCCCTCAGTATCTCGATGCTATGGACATTAGGAATGACGTATGAAAAATATCTCATGGATATAAAACTTTCTCTTGCAACCATTTAATTGTCAAATTAGTATAAATAGATTCAAATAGCCGTACACACGATATGAGAATCTAAGCTCCTTCGCTATTCCTTTTCAATTTATCTATAAAATTATTGAACTAAATACTCTAAGCAATGAAGTGTTTTTTTAACATTTTACTTTTTATTATTTGTTTCTACACAACTTCCCATGCTCAAACAACTGTTATCGGCGGTATTATCAATAAATATTCGCGCATATCAGTTGTGGATACCTGCGTCATGTCTGTTACTGTTGGTGAGCCAAACGAGTTTACAGTGGGCGGTAAGGTTTTGGTCATTCAAATGAATGGTGCCACTATGCAAGATAGAAACAATGAATCGTTCGGAACGCTTGAAGGTTTAAGAAACACAGGTAAGTACGAAATCAACGTAGTTGACAGTATTGCGGGCAATATTATTTTCCTAAAATACAAGTTTGTCAACCAATACCTTGAACAATCAGGGGCTAAACAATTGATAACTTTTCCAAGTTATGACAATGCTGTTGTCAATGATACCTTAAGAGCAAGACCCTGGAATGGTCAAACGGGGGGTGTTGTGGCTTTTGAAGCCAATAACGTTACTTTGAATGTGCCTATTGTTGCTTCCGCTACAGGTTTCAAAGGTGGCGATATCAAAAGCTATAATGAATGTAACCCTTCTTTTAGTTATTCAGATTTTTATTTCGATTATAACTCGACCAATAACGAAAACGGGGGCGTCAAAGGTGAAAGCATTGTTATGTATTTGGCAGGTAAAGAATGTGGTAGAGGTGCCCAAATGACGGGTGGTGGCGGTGGCAACAACCACAAATCTGGTGGTGGCGGTGGTGGTCACATGAGTGTGGGTGGTAAAGGCGGCGAATCCATAAGGGGTAGTATTTTTCGCTGTCAAGGCGTTAATCCCGGTTTGGGTGGACGACCTTTGCCGACTACTATTGGCAATGATCAACTTTTTTTTGGTGGGGGTGGTGGTTCAGGCCACAATAAAGAAGGATTTGACACGCGGGGTGGCAATGGCGGTGGTATTGTTATCATAAAAGCGAATACTTTAGAAGGCAATAACCGCGCTATTTTAGCAAACGGTGGAAGTGCTGCTTATAATAATGGTGATGGTGCAGGCGGGGGCGGTGCAGGTGGTACAATTGCCTTGTTAGTCAATCGCATTACGGGTAATTTAACGCTTGAAGCTAATGGCGGCAATGGGGGAAATTCGGGTAGCAATCCGAATTATGATTTTGGACCCGGCGGCGGTGGCTCAGGCGGTCGTGTCTTATTGACAAATAGCAACTCATCTGTCACTATTAATTTAACAGGTGGTGCAGCGGGCAAAAATATAACCTCTTTTTCAACCCAAACAGCAACCATTGGAAGTGTTGGCGTTTCTACTATCAATAGCGTCTTTTCATTACCTGTTGCTTCTGCCAGTTTCAACCGCAAGCTCAACATTACCGTACAGCCTGTGGCAACTTTGGTTTGTGAAGGTGACTCAACGGCTTTGAAGGTAACGGCAACGGGTCCCAGCGTGAGATACCAATGGCAGGTGAATAAAGGGGATGGCTTTGCCCCCCTCAGTAATGATGAACTTTATGAGGGCGTGAAAACGGCAGTATTGAAATTAAATAAACCAACAGCGGTTCTAAATCCTTTTTTGTATCGTTGTTTGATAACCAGCAATTGCTCGAAAAATGACTCTATTCCAAGTCAAGCTATTTCATTAAAAATAAAATCACGCCCTATTCCGATTTTCACCTACGTTATTAATAATAACAAAGTGGCTTTCACCAATGGTTCTTCAAATGGGTTGACTTTTAAATGGTCTTTTGGCGATGGTGGTGTGGATACAGGTAGAAGCCCTGTCTATACGTATGCTGTTCAAGACACTTTTCGTGTGACGTTGACTGTCAGTAATGAATGTGGCACTGAAACGTATTCCACAATAGTAAATCTCAATACGCCGCCTCTTGGCGCTTTTACAGCCAATGGAGCAGATGCTTGTCCACCGTCTTCAGTATCTTTTATCAATATGTCATCCGATAATGTGCGAAAGTTTTATTGGATATTTCCTGGAGGCACACCGGATACCTCGACTCTGCGAAATCCGACAGTGCGCTATAATTCCATTGGCTTATACGATGTTAAACTCGTCGTTGAAAATGGTTTTGGACGCGATACCCTAGTGAAAAAAGGTTATGTGCGTATAAATGATATTCCAAAAGTAAATTTTACAGTCAATAAAAATGGATTGGCGGTGAGCTTTTTAAATACCACAACCAGCGCAACGAGTTATCTCTGGAAGTTTGGTGATGGCAATACCAGTACGCAATCAAGCCCACAATACACCTATCGCTTTGCGGGTACTTATATCGTGACTTTAACGGCTAAAAATGCTTGCGGCTCAAAAACAGATTCTGTTACGCTGTCCGTTTTTGCTTTACCAGCTGCCACAGTTACGGCAAGCGCATTGCAAGGCTGTACGCCTCTAAGCGTTCAGTTTTCAGGCAGAAATACGACGAGTGTTTCAACATGGAACTGGTCATTCCCCGGCGGTATTCCTTCAACGTCAAACTTAGCCAACCCACGTGTATCTTACAAAGAGCCGGGCTTGTATGATGTCATTTTAACAATGACCAATTCGGTTGGTTCAAATACTATTCGGCAAGATACTTTTATAAAAGTGTCGGTAGCGCCAAAGGTAAGTTTTAAAACAAATATAATAGATAGCGTCGTTGAGTTTACCAACACGTCCATTGATGCTGCTGTTTATAAGTGGAACTTTGGCGATGGGGCAGGAGAATATATTGGTGTCAATCCACCGCCACATCTTTACTATAGAAATGGTATTTATACCGTTCGTTTGCTTGGCGAGAAAGAGTATTGTTCTTTTGCTGTTGAAAAACAAGTATCCATTTTTTCATACACGGCATCAAAAGAGCTTAATACTGAGGGGGGGGTAACACTGTATCCGAACCCCACAAATGGCAAAATATATCTGGAATTTAAAGAAAATTTTATAGCCGATTTCCAATTAACGGTTTCAGATATACAAGGCAAGACCTTGAAAAATGTGAAATTGACTAAAGAAACGGTTCAAGAGTTGGATGTGAATGAGCTGGATAAAGGCGTCTATTTTTTCTATTTTTCAAATGAAAAGCATCATTTTGTGAAAAAAATAGTTAGGATGTAGGTTGTATTGTTGTATAGTTGAATTGTTGTATTGTTGAGTGAAACGCCAACAATACAACAATTCAACTATACAACAATCTATTCATCTTGACTAACAAACTTAAAAACAATAGCGGCTAAGGCGGCACCAACAAGATTTCCAACAAAATATATCCAGAGATTGCCCCAACTACTAAATTGAACTATACAAGTAGCAATAGCAACAGCAGGGTTGAAAACACTGCCTGAAACACTGCCTAAGGTGTAGATTAAACCCGTTACAGTAAGACCAATGGCAATGCCATAGAAACTATTGCCTTCTAAAGCTTTAGTTGTAGCAACATTCAAAATAACCCAAACTAAGGCGAAAGTGCCAACAATTTCTGACATCAGAGCGGGTATCATGCTGAAATACTGAGGGGGTAATATAATAGGTGTAGTAGGAGGTTTTGCTGAAATTAAGACTCCTGTTAGGAAGGCAGCAGCTATACCGCCTAAAATTTGAGCAACGATGTAAAAACTGGCATTTTTAATATCTATCCTACCACGTAGCAAAAAAGCAAGTGTCACTGCAGGGTTGAAATGTGCTCCAGAAATATGCCCTGCTGCATAAATCATAGCAATGAGTATTGCCCCAACAGCCATAGGCTGCAAATCTGCCGAAACTTTGCTATAAGCGACCATACAAATTGTCAGAAGCAAGAAAAAGGTACCGATAAACTCTGCAATGTATCTTTTAAAACTCATGGTTCTTTTTTATTTAGTTGTTACTTTTCAAAATGGTATTGTCTCGTTTTCTATTTTCTGTACTTTTGGGCAAACTTATTCAATATTTAACACTTCTTGAAATTTATCTTCAAAATATATCGTTAATGGAGAAAATAAAAAAACCCGATGCTGAAAAACAACATCGGGTACCGATCGTGTTAGCCCGTCATTTCACAACAACGAACTCAGTTTAGACGTATTGTCATTTGTTTGTCACCATTTGGCAACTAAATTTAACATCATTTAACATATTTTTAAGTTTTACTTATGAAAATTGCTTTAATAGGTTATGGTAAAATGGGAAAAGCGATAGAAAATATCGCTACGCAAAGAGGGCACGAAATAATATTGCGCTTAGATGTCCATAATCCCGAAGATTTCAAACAACTCTACAAAGCCGATGTCGCTATTGAGTTTACACGTCCAGAGTCAGCTTTTCACAATCTTGAACGCTGCGTGGAGGCAGGTGTGCCTGTAATATGTGGCACAACAGGGTGGCTTGACAAGTACGAAAAAATAGTGCAACTTTGTGCAGAATGTAATGGCACATTGCTTTATGCCTCCAATTATAGTATTGGCGTTAATATTTTTTTTGAAATTAACCGTCGCCTTGCGGTTATGATGGATGGCTACCCAATGTATGATGTCGCTATGGAGGAAATACATCATACTCAGAAATTGGACGCTCCCAGTGGCACTGCCATTACCTTAGCAGAAGGTATTTTACAGCATATCAAACGAAAGACCCAGTGGGTCTGTAACACCGATGGTACATCCCGAGAAAATCGGGAAGGAGGACAAAAAGACATTCTTATTACCGCTAAACGAATTGATCCCGCTCCGGGTACACACATTGTCACTTATAATTCGCCTATTGATTCTATCGAAATTACGCACACTGCTCATTCCCGTGAAGGCTTTGCTACGGGTGCTGTTTTAGCCGCAGAATGGTTAGTAGGCAAAAAAGGCGTATTTTCAATGAAAGATATGCTTGGCTTCTAATCAAGATACTTGGGCAAGCCGTTTTTTCTTTGTATGTCAAAATAATATTTATTTTAATGTCAAATTTGAAACTAAAGGCATAGTTTATGTATAGTCATAATGTGTTTAAAGTAAAGCTTCATTTATTTTTTTAAGATTTTAAAATTAGAAAAACTTATGTGAAGAGAAAAACTAATTTTAATAATATATTATGGAAACAAAGATATATAAATTACGTTTTTTCAATATGTTAAGTCAATAGCAAACAGATAGATAAGTGCAAAAATGTTACCCCTTAGTTGTCACAGAAAACACTATTCTGGTAATCCTCTGACATAGAAACCGATTATTTTCGAACTTTAAATTTTAAACGTTATTTGCACATGACAACAGCATTAAATCGCTACGCCACACAAGGCAATCAATTCGTAGCTCAGTTAGCCACAGAATTAGACATCCCAGAAAACAATACACACGCTCTCCGTATTTTGCGCGCTGTGTTCCAAACCATTAGAAAGCACCTCACACCCGCGGCTTCTATGCACCTGTTGGCGCATTTGCCTATGGCAGTGAAATCTATTTATGTAGATGGTTGGAATATTGATGCGCCAAGACAATATGTCTTCGACTACGAAGAGTTTATTGATGAAGTGTATAAATCTTCAGGTGGGTCTCAGTACAAGCCTTTTTGTCGTAAAGCAGAAGTTGAAGATTCCGTACAAGCTGTTTTTCGTGCCCTCAAACGCAGCCTCTCTGATGGCGAATACAGTGAAATGATGTCTTACATGCCTGTTTCTCTACGTCTTTACATGAACAGTGACTACATTTTTGAAGGACAAAGCTATTTTTATTAATTTTACCTCTCTCGCTTTTGCTTAAAATCAGAATTTACAAAAGAACAAGGGTTTCAAAAATCGCATCACGATTTTTGAAACCTTTTTCTTTTTGTTTAATTACTGTCCATGAGGACTCCTTTGTCCATAGGACTCCCTTTGGAGGAGAGGGGGTAAAAAAAAAACCGAGTGTCTTTCACTCCAGCAATTTCTAATTTGATACCGACATTGGAAAATACTATTAAGCCCACTAAAACGAGACTTTTTTAGCATTTATTTATGTCGTTATCAAAATAGAAACTGTTGCTTTCACTCGGGTTTTTTTAGATATCATTGAGAATCAATGACTTATCAAATATCCAATAACAAACTCGTTGGGTCTTCTATCAAGTCTTTTACTTTCACTAAAAACGTGACCGACGTAGAGCCATCAATAACGCGATGGTCGTAGCTCAACGCCACATACATCATGGGGCGCACCACAATTTCACCGTTCACCACCACAGCGCGGTCTTTGATGGCATGCAAACCCAATATGGCAGATTGTGGCTCGTTGATAATGGGCGTACTCATAAGCGAACCAAATACACCCCCGTTTGTGATAGTAAAAGTACCACCTTGCATTTCTTCGAGCGTCAGTTTCCCATTGCGGGCTTTTTCTGCAAGCGCTTTTAGAGCCAATTCAAACTGGGCAAAATTAAGGCTTTCCACATTTTTAATAGGTGGCACCACCAAACCATTGGGCGTGGAAATTGCCATTGAAATATCTACAAAATCGTGATAAATGGTATCCACACCGTCAATACGCGCATTTACGTCGGGCATTTCCATCAAAACCTTTGCACAGGCTTTGCCGAAAATGGACATAAAACCGAGTTTGACACCATATTTTTTAACAAATTTATCTTGATATTTTTCACGTAAAGCCATCACTGCCGACATGTCCACTTCATTAAAAGTGGTCAGCATTGCGGTATTATTTTTAGCTGAAACCAAGCGTTTGGCAATGGTTTGGCGCATGCGGCTCATTTTTTCACGTCTTTCGTTGCGGCTAAAAGCAGCCGTAGAGGTCGCTGATACTGAGGGGGGGGGAGAGGGTGCTACTTTAGGTGCTTCGACAGGTTGGGCAAGAGCGTTAGGTTGTGTTGTTTTAGCTTCTGAGGCATTTTGAGCATCTTCTTTTGTGATACGCCCATCTCTGCCTGTACCTTGCACATCCGAAGCGGAGACCCCGATTTCAGTCAAAATTTTTGCAGCAGCAGGGGAGGGATGTCCCGTAGCGTAGTTGGTTGATAGGGCAACAGATTCTGCAGATTTGGGTGCTTCTTGTTTTGCAGGTGGAGCCACAGCAGTGGCTACTGCACCATTTGAAGCGGCACTGGTATCAATTGTAGCGACAACATCGCCAATTTTCAAATCAGACCCTTCCTTTGCTACGTGTTTTAACTTACCAGCCGCTTCGGCAGGTAGTTCCAATGTGGCTTTGTCAGATTCAAATTCACAAAGTGATTCGTCAATTTTTACGATAGCGCCATCGGGTTTGAGCCATTGAGAGAGGGTCACTTCCGTGACGGATTCGGCGATTGCGGGTACTTTTATTTCAATAACAGCCATATTGTGATTTTGGATTTCGATTTATGATGTTGGAAGACTTAGAACACAAAAGCAGTCAAAGTAGTTTTATAAAACCTTGAATATCAATCTTTTGTTATCGTTTTTTTCTTTGCATTTTCAAAAATATATGCTAAACTTTTTCAGCAGTTTAAAAACGCATACAAAAGTCTATATATGTTCTTAGATATACAAGAAAAAAACATCTTTTTTCGAGATAGCTAAAAATAAAAAAAAAGTGCCACGCTTACGGGCATGGCACTTGGAGATTGTCGAAGATTATAAGTTTACTGTTTTTTTGATTACTTACGGGCAGAAGCAGCACGAGAAGCTGTCAGAGCTGTTTTGCTGACTTTATATTCCACCAATTTTGCAGGTTTGCCGTCTTTGGCTTCGTTGCTGATGTACATGGTTCCTTCTTCATCGAAGCAGATGCCATTGGGTGAAGTGTGCATATCTTTTTTCAACTTGCTGATTTCCAATATTTTACCTTGTACGTCCATCACCATCAACACATTATTCATGGCTGAAAGCACGTAGATATTATTATCCAAAGGATTAACAGCTAAGCTGGAAGGTGAAAAGTCAAAGTTTTTATTGTTGGCTTTTGCCACAAAATCTTCATAGATTTTTTGGTAGTTTTTATCCCCTTTTTTATCTGATAAAAATTCTTTGAATTGGGCTAAGGTGATTTCATACGCTGGTATGGGGTTTGACTTATTGGTCTTTACATCAAACTCATAAATTTTCTTTGAAAACTCTCCATCTTTTTGCCCTTTTACTGAAATTAATAAGCGGTTGCGTTGAAGGTCGTAGCCCAAACCTGCCATCATTTCAGTGCGGGGCAAATTCATTTTCACCTGTTTTACATTTTTATGAGCACCATTCAAGTTCCAAATTTTGTACATTTGCCCATTGTCTTTCATGGCAAACATTGTGTCACCCACCATTTCGATGCCTTCAAATTGACCTTCTGTGATAAAGAAAACGGAAGATGTCACTTTTCCCGTTTTTTTATCCACCATATAGGCTTTACCATCGTCATTTTGAATGCAAGTAATGGCTTTAGGGTCGCGGGAAGGTGCCAGACCCGATACATTATTAAGCACTTCATCGAGTTCAAAATAGGCATAGGGGTAGGTCATATCGTAAGGAAATGACGCTGTGGGTTCGGCTGCGGCGAAATTCGTTGTTGATTCTGTATTCGTTGGGTTTTCCGTAAGCGGTGTAGCGTTTGTTGCGGATGTGCCCATATAGAGCGCGGAAGCAAGGATAAGTGATTCGAAGAACATGATGCTACGATTTTTGACTCAGTTAAAGAATAAGGTTTTTAATAAAATTCGTTGTTAAGAATCTTTTAAAAACTATACCAAGTTTGCCAAAAAACATTGCCTAATCAAACTTATTTTTACTTATAAATTGTGAATTTGTGACGGTTAATTACCCCCCTCAGTATTTTCTTTGTTTAGAGCCATTTTATTAAAACACTTATTGAGCTATTGATTATCAAATACTTATAATGCTATTAAATTAAATATAAAACAATAAACAGTTATTTTTTTTCCGTAAAAACTGGCGTTACACTCATGTTATATGTAAAATTGTCATTTTGTGTTGTGTAACCATTTTGATGGAGTATTTTATTTTTTTCAAGCAAAGCATATTGCAATAATAATTTGTTGTTTATTTTTTGAGCAATATTCTCCGCTTCGCTGAAATATTCCAATGCTTCATCGGTATGCTGTTGGGCAAGATGAATATCGCCCATATCAATCAAGGCTTTGGCAATCCCTTTTTGATAATTGAGTGCTCGACAGAGAGACAAACTGACTTCGAGATAGGTCAAACTTTCGGTGAAATTGCCTTTGGCAGCGAACAGTCTGCTCATCAATTCGGACGCTATAGCAATGCCTTGCCGATCGCCTAATTCTTCAGCAATGGCTAAATCTTGGACGAGGTATTGTTCTGCTTTTTCAAAATTCCCTTTTGTAAGCCAGATATTACCGATGCAACCCAGTGCTATGGAAGTGAGTTGTTGATTTCCTAATTTTTGGGCTAAGTTCAAGCCTTGTTCCAACTTTAGGAGAGCCGCTTCAGTATCGCCTTTTTCAGTTAAAACAATACCCAAATTGACAGATAAAATAGCCATGCCGACCAAATCATTGTTTTTTTCACAAAGCGACAAGGCTTCTTCTTGCACACGCACCCCCTCAGTAAAATTGCCCAAATTCATATAAGTTAAGCCCAAATTTGAGACTATTTGCGGGTTGATGCGCACATCATTGTCGAGACTGAACCGAATGCTCTGTTTAAAATAATCGGTTGCTTTTTCATAATCTCCTTGTCTGAAATAGAGGTTGCCCATATTGCCATATACTCTTGTAATGCCTTGAAAATCAATTGCTTGCTCAAAGTGATTGGCAGCTTTTTCCAATTCATATCGTGCTTCTTTATAATGACCTTTGAGCATGAAAAGCGCACCAAGTGCATCTCCTGCCCGCGCTTTTAAAAGTAAATCATCCATTTTTTCAGCATCTAAAAGAGCCGTTTTAAAACATTTTTCAGCAGCCTGCCATTGCCCAATAAGTTGCAAAACTTCCCCTTTTCGGATGTATATTTTGATAATGTCACCTTCGCCAGACAACGACAAGAGCAAGCGGTCATAGAGTGCCAAAGCTTGTTGATTTTGGAAATTGCGGCGCGCTTGGTCAGCCGCTTTTTTCAAATATTCGCTTGTTTTGGGTTTGTCTTCTGCTTGCTCATAGTGAAAAGCGAGGTCGAAATAACGATCGTCAAGGCGGTCGGCATATATTTTTTCAAGCGCTTTGGCGGTCGAGGCGTGTAAGATGCGTAAGTGGGTTTTGAGTTGCATGTCGTAAATGGCTTCTCGCAACAAAGCGTGGCGAAACATGTAGCGCAATTCGTTCATAGATTGCCATATTTGCCCTTTTTCAGCCGCCTCAATTTGCTCTTGTAAAATGGAATTCCCTTCGCTATTATATTGTTGATAGGCTTTTTGCGAAAGCAATATTTCATTCAAAACAGGAATTTCAAACTCCCGCCCAATGACAGCCGCTGCTTTCACAGTTTCTTTTAAAAGGGTAGAAAGTCGGTCAATACGAGCGGTTAAAATAGCGGAAATGGAAGTGGATATTTTAACCTTCTTATCAGCTATAACCCATTTGTTTTCAACAAGTTGTAAAATATTGTTTTCACTGAAATAACCTAAAATCTGTTCAACATAAAAGGGATTGCCGTTGGAGGTTCGCCACAATGTTTCAAGCAAATCAGCATCAGGAGGCGATTTTAATTTATAGTTTGTGAAATGCGATAGTTGTTCTTTTGTGAAAACATTGAGGTCTGTTTCATAAGCAGCGATGCCGTTTTCACTTAACATAGTTGGCTCAAAAAGCGGTTGTTTATTGCCTTCATCATCATAGCGCGATGTGATAAGCAACACAATAGGTTTATCGTTAATTTTTTTTATAAAATCTTTTAAAAAAGCGGTAGAATGTTCATCGAGCCAATGGGCATCTTCCAACTCAATCACAAGGGGCTGATTGTGCGCTAAAATCCTAAAAAAATTGCTCAAAGCCGCCCACGTATTGTCGTATCGTCCTTTTGCATCTAACTGCTCCCAGAGCGAATCAGCGTAAGACAAGCCCATCAAAGCTGCTAAAACCGATTGAGTGCGCTCTAATTCGAGTTTTGAATTTTGAGTTTTTGGGTTTTCTGCATCTAAACTGAACCCTGAAACCCTAACGTCAAAATTTTTACCCCCCTCTCCGAAGGGAGTCCTTTGGACAGTATTTTCATGATTCAACGTTTCAACAGCGGTAATAGACTGAACCAAATCGGCTAATTTAGTTTCATAAGCTCGTTTATTATCTTCGGTAAAATTTTCAACATGCTGATTGAAAAAGGTTTTTAAAAAATAAGCAAAGGGATTAAAAGGCTTGCGAAGGGTTTGGTCGGAGGGACAATGTGCCCACACTAAATCCTTATTTTGTTCCAAAATTTGGCGCAATTCGTAGCTCAAACGGCTTTTGCCAATACCCGCTTCGCCATAAAGAGTGGCAACACCCGTTTTATTTTCAGAAAAACATTGGCGGAAAAAATGGGTTAATTCTGCCAATTCTTCCACGCGCCCAAACAAGGTGCCTGAAAAAAGGGCTTTTTCTTCAAGGCGTTTGTTGAGCAATTGAAAAGTGGGAATGGGTTGAGCGATACCTTTATAATACAATTTGCCTTTATCTTTAAAATCAAAAAAACGCGTTTGAGCGAGGCGCGTATCAACCCAAATATTGCCCCAAGCCGCTTTACGCATCAACCTTGCTGCCAAATTGACCCTGTTACCCACCACAGCATATTGCATGCGTTCTGCGCCGCCCACAAAGCCTGTGTAAGCCATGCCCGAAGCCATGCCGCAACGCATAGGAATATTGAGGTTAGCGACAGCTTGTCGTATGCTCAAAACGCATTCCAAAGCCCGTGCACCATTGTTTTCAAAAGCCACTGGTGCGCCAAAAAAGCCTACCCACACGCCTTCTTTTTCACTAAAATCTATCTCCTTAAAATAACCCCCGAAAGCGTCAAAGGCTTTGAGGACGATAGGGGCGAGGGTGTCGAGGTCGGTGTGGCTATGAATATGTAAAAAAGATAAAAATACAGCTACAACATCTCGAAATTCGCTTTCTCCTTTCTGTATCTTCAACGGTGGGTTCATCTGCCAAGCAACACTATTTTCAAGAAGTAAATCTGATGGTATAACATTATTAAACCAATCATCTTTTACTATCTGTTGTGGCAAGGCTTTTTGTTGTGCCAATGTTGCCCTTTCAATTGCCGAGCCTTTGAAATAATAGGTTTGGGGCTGTGAACCGACAATGCCCCAATGCACCAAACCATAAGATAAACCGATGCGAACATGGATTGTAAAGTCGCCAAAACGGTTTTTTACTGAGGGGGTGTTGTCAAAGAATTTTTTAATATTTTCAGCAACTTCTGCGACGATTTTTGTTTTTTCACCCGGAAAAATAGCTGTAAAAGCATCGCCTGCAAAATGCGGAATGATGCCACCATGAGCCGAAACAAGGGCAACCAAAGGTTTGAAAATGGAATCGAGTATTTCAGACAAGACTTCTGCCCCTTCTGTACCATGCTGCATGAGTGTTTCAGTTAGAGGGGTGAAACCTGAAATATCAATAAACAGGGTTGTGCCTTTGAAAGAGTCCTGCTTCAGATGGCTTTCAAAATGGTCGGCTATGAAGGATGGTATAAGTGTTGCTATCAAACGAGTTTGAATTAAAGTGGTGTGTGTAAAATATTGATTTTCAATGGTTTGGGTTTACATGTTTGATTATTGAATAATGTGTCAAAAATCAAACCATTCTAATAACTGGTATTGATAACGCACATATTGGTATTTTATTAAAAAATTGAGCAATTTAACTTAATAAATTCACGCCAAAAAAAATGTAAATTGTTAAACGAATTGTTGCTGTAATTTTTTGTGGGCAAGTGGGCATTTTTTTTACAATAACCTTGTTAAAATGAACCACGTAGAGACGTTGCAGTGCAACGTCTCTACA
>JAYUQN010000368.1:0-4562 GCA_043756725.1 Saprospiraceae bacterium | reverse complement strand
TCCCCTACCCGCTCAATGCGATACAGCAATTGTTTTCATCGAAATAGAACCGACTTGCGTTGATGACATTATTAAAACCGATGTTTTGACATATACAGGCAAATGTGGTGAAGACTCTTTGACCGTTTGCTTGCCTATTATGTACGAGCAAAGTTTCAATTATAAAATATTTGATAACGGTATTTTATACAATGTCCAACTCCACTCTGGGGCTGGGGGCTGCGATTTTGATACTTTATTTCAATACAATTATTTTGTCCTACCCGGGCGTGGTGCGACAGGACCCTACCGCTTAGATTATTGGAATATTGGTACTAAAACCTACAATATTGCAAGCCTCAACTCGATGCAGCAATTGGTAGATTCTATGAACGTTTGGGACGCTGCGGGTCAATGGGTCTTGAATACCAATGATTTATCTATCGTAGGGGGTGTGAAAACAACGCCTTATGCCGATATGCGTTTCACCACTTTGAGAACGGGTGCGGTAAGTCTTATTCGTTTAAATTTAAATATTGTAGGACGCGGTACACGCTTGCGTTTCAAAACGGGTACACATAATTTGGTGCTTGAAAATATAAATACAGGCTGCAAAGACCGAGTAACGATAAATGCCCGACCCGACCCAAATAATAAACCACCTGTTGCGACTTTTGATTTAGTATCTGTTTCAGAGAATGATAAAATAGAGATTCCCGTTTTAGCAAATGACTTTGATTTAGATAGCGATATTGATTCAAGCAGTTTGCGGATTTCACAACAGCCTAAAAAAGGTGTGGCTACTGTGAAAAACGGTATTATTGAATATATACCCACTTTGGATTTCTTTGGTAGAGACAGTTTTATCTACACGCTGTGTGATAAATGTAGTCCTGCTACTTGCGATACTGCCATCGTTTTCATTAATGTTATTGAAACCCATACAAATAAACCGCCTGTTGCGCTTGACGATGTTGTTTCAACCGATAACAACACGCCTATCAGTGAAACAGTGGCGACGAATGACAGCGATTCAGACACGCCAAAAGAAAATTTGACCTATATTTTGCTTGGAAATGTGCCCAATACTGAGGGGGTGCTTACGCTCAATCCAGACGGTATTTATACGTTTTTACCGAATCCTAATTTTATTGGAACGGTGAAAATTTCATACAAAGTCTGCGATACGACTCATTTATGCGATACAGCGAGTTTGACTATTCATGTTAAAAAATCTGTAAATAATGCCCCTTTTGGAAATGATGCCACCGTTGAAACCGTAGAGGAAGACCCCGTAAGTGGTGAAGTGACCGCAACGGATATGGATGATGAACCCACAACGCTCACGCACACGCTCCTAAGCAATCCAAAGCCAAATGAGGGTGAAATCGAATTTAATCCAGACGGAACTTTTACTTTTCAACCTGCGCCAAACTTTAGCGGTACAGTGGTGATTTTAACAAAAGTGTGTGATACGCGAGGGCTTTGCGATACGGTAATTTTGACAATAGTGGTGGTTAAAAAACCATGTGATGATATTATTGGGGATAAAATAGTGCTGACTAACGTTTGCTCTAATAATAAGGAGGGTGAAATTTGTCTTAATATGCCTAAGGACACTTTATCTAATTATAAATTATTTATAAACGGCAATGCTTATACCAAAGGCTTTACGAATTGTCGCTTGGATACGCTATTAAATTACAATTATTTCGTCGTGCCGGGCAAAGGTATAAGTGGCCCTTACAGTGTGGAATGGGTGGCGAATGGCGGAACTTTGAAAATTTCATCGGTGCGTAATATGAAAGAATTGGTGGATTCTTTGAATAAATTAGATGCACCTAATCGTTGGCAACTTCACTCGCCTACCTACACTATTACGAGTGATAATATCAGAAATGGTTATGGTTTGATGACGATTAAACAAATTAGAGCAGGCGGGAAAGGGCTTTTACAACTCAATAAACGAACGATTGTGAAACAGGCGGCTATCAAATTGGAGAAAGGCAACCATTTTGTAACCTTTGTTAAAAACAACTCTGAATGTAGAGATTCTGCTCAAATCGTTGTGGCGTGTGTGAAACCTGAGATGAAGGAAATAGAGGTCAATTTGGGTAAAATAGATACACTTTGCTTGGATGTGCAGGAACTGACGGGGAAAGACATTAAGGTTGTAAACGCTTGTGCTGCTACAAATGATAATGTGATTTTCAATATCCTTCCGAACTCAACGTGTATTACTATGGAAGGTAAAAAAGCAGATCAAACGGATATTTGCTTTGCTGTCTGTGATGAAAATGGGGTTTGCGATACCACGTATATTTATGCCAAAGTGAAAAAAGCGAAAATTAAAGCGACCAATGACTCTGTCACCGTTCGTTTTAATACCCCTATAAAAATCAATGTAATGGGTAACGATAGTGCTTCGGGAGCGGGCAATAGTACCATTACGATTGTTGCTAATCCAAATCATGGGACAGCCGTTGTCGGTTCAGATGGAAGTATTGATTACATGCCTCATCAAGATTATTGTAGCTCAAAACCTGACTCTATGCGGTATGTGGTATGCAACACAACGGGTTGCGATACGGCTTATGTGCGGGTGACGATACTGTGTGAGGATGTGAAATTTTACACAGGTTTTTCACCCAATGGCGATGGCATGAACGAGGTGTTTTTTATAGAAGGTTTAGAAAAATATCCGAATAACCGTTTGTGTATTTACAACCGTTGGGGCAATCAAATCCTTGAGGTGAAAGGCTATAAAAACGATTGGGATGGTCAATGGAATGGTAAAATATTACCCGATGGCACGTATTTTTATCTTTTTGATAAAGGGGATGGCGATAGCACTATATATTCGGGTTATGTGCAGATACAACGGTAGTTCATCGGGAAAAGAAGTAACCATTATGGTAATATAATATTTTTAAGATATATAAAATACTACAAAAAGGGTAATTGGTAAGAATTTTGTAAATTAAAAAATAGGTGATTTACGTGTTGACGGGAGCCACGAATTGACGGATTTTTTCAACACCTTAATTGCATACTCATAAACTCAATTATAATGACTACTATTTGTGCTACACCATTTTTCAAATCATTGATGAAAAAGGCAATTTATTTTTTACTTATAGCAACCTCTGTGACCCAAAGCAAGGCAGAAGGAACCAAACAAGTAGCACCAAATGCTACGGACATTACTATGTTGCTTACCAATGTTACAGCATATAGTAATTTTGCTGCCTATAATTCCACTGCAGACAATAGACTTAATATCCATCTCAACAATCCGTCAAGTGAACAAATCTATTTCGGCTTTTCTCACATGACCAATACGGGTGCAAGCGGTGCTCTGGTCACAACGGCTTATTATTTCAGGGTTAAAAATGCCAGTGGGACAGTTGTTTTTGGTCCCCAATTGGTGGATGCAGCCACCGTAAACGCCAATACTTGGGCAAAAGCAAATGCGGGTCCTGCGCCTATTGTTGGCGCCAGTGGTTATACGCCTTTCACTTATACACCCGCCGTAGGGGCTGTTGCAGGCGACTATTATATCGAATTTGCGCCTACCTCTGCTTTTAATACAAATGTGGAAATTGATATTGCTTTTTGGGACATCACTGTAGCGACTCGCACTACGCCCACCGCCTTGAATGGGCGCGTATGGTCAAAAAGATGGGCGTTTCGTACCGAGTCGTTGACGGGTGGTTCTGACCCTACTTATGGGCAATTCGACCGCCCTTTTAACGGAGCCGTTTACACATACAGTGATGATGGGTTTGTGAATAAAATAGATTTTAACAACTCTGGCTTTCGAGGGCTGCGGTTCAATATGGCTTTCAATCAAACAGGAACCACCGCAACAGGGAATGTTAGCAATGACCGAAAATCAGTGGCAGCGGCTAATCAATCTATTGCCCAATATAAGTTGTTTTTAAATAATCCTGATGTTACGGCTTATCCGTCAGGGCTTGTGGGTTCACTTCCCTCATCCCCTTATGTTATGATGTGTCCCGGTAGTACAAATCCTTGTGTTGCCTATACAACAACCTTACCCGGGTTAATACAAGTCATTTTAGATTTCAATGCCACATCGGGGGCAGGCGTTTATGACGCAGGTACTGCGGATGTTTTATTGTATGAAACGGTTACACCAGCGGTGGGCGAAGTAGCACCTTATAAACGTTGCCTTACATGGAATGGTAAAAATGGCTTAGGCGCAACGGTGGCAAATGGGACAGCGATACCTCTATATCTAACTTATATTCAAGGCTTAGTGCATTTTCCTGTGTATGATGTGGAATATAATACGGCGGGTTTTGTTGTCACGTCGGTGCGACCTACGCCAAGCCCGGGACATACTATTAAATTAAGGCATGACGACGTAAACATTACGGTGGCGTCGGGTTCGGGTGAGCCTGTTTCAAATGTTTTTGCGGGGGCTACGCCGCCAGCGCATAAATGGACAACCTTTAATTTTGGTAACAGCAATACGATAAATACGTGGTGGTATGGCAGTCAAGTGGATATTAATACGGCGTTTGAAACTGTCACCCCCACTTGTTCTTTTACAGGAC
>JAYUQN010000367.1:0-4574 GCA_043756725.1 Saprospiraceae bacterium | reverse complement strand
CATCAGACATATTGGCATTCATGACAACTTTTCTATTTTTGAAAATCATTTTAGCCATGTTGAAAGGCGAATTTTGTAGATTGGTTTTTACAGTCACCAATATTTCTTCCTTCATTTTAGCAAAATAATCGCAATTGATATTGCCCAATTCTTGGGTTTCAAAAATAGTGTATTGCGCTTTTTCAATTTCTGCAAGCGTTTTGGCATCAATTTTCAAATCAGCCATCATTTGCCGATACCGCACTTCCTCTTCTTCCCACGCTGCTTTGAGCGATTTCATATAAGACAATTCGAGGAAAGCAGACCTTTGAAGTTGCCCAAAAGCCACTATTTTTGACATTTGTGGTTCTTTCTTTTCTTTAATGCCAAACAGTTTTTGAAAGAAAGACTGTTTGGTCTTTTTACGCTGTTTACTTTCTTTCAACTTTGAAATATCAAAAGTTTCATAAGCATTTTCACCCTTAAAATCGCTGTTTTCTTGCATCCAATGCAGCGTTTGCCAGTCAGCACCTTGCATATTGTTTTCAACAGCCCAATTCGCAATATGCTTGCAGAGTCTTGAAAATTTAGCATCTGGATTGAGCGATGAAAAACGATAACCTTTAGGGCGAGCATCCGCTATTTCATAAAAAGTCTCTTTTTCCTTAACCACTTTTCCATTGGTTTGCTTCACAGAATAGGCAGAATCTTTACGCCAAACGAACATTTTATCACAATCACAGGTGTCGCGTATCCAATCATGGTAGCGTTGAGCCGTATCGAGGGCTTTGGTCAAACGGTCTAATTTATTGTAAATACCAAAAGACGCTTGCTTAGGCACACCCCAAGTCATATTATTGTTAGACGTGCCGTTTGCTGTCCAAAGTTGAACAGGATTGATACGGGCTTGTTTGAAATCGCCCTTATCAAAAGGCAAAGTTTCCTTTTTTTGGCGGGGCATCATCAATTTATATTTCTTTTTGGGTGAAACCTTTTTACCCTCTTTTGTTTGAACATCTATGTAAATCATGCCGCCAGTTACCAACATTTCATCATCATCCGCATGCGTTGCAAGATTTTGGAAAAATATATCGGACATAGAATAAGCTTCTCGCAACGAAACCGTCAACTCAGTGCCTTCTGCAACCTCAAAAGCATCGGGTGGAAAAGATAAAATCGTGCCTTGTTGCGCTACAATATTGCTTTGTTCTGTTTTTGAAACCGTTATTTTGTAGGTTTGCATATCATTAGCCGTTTCTTTCACCAAAAAATCAGTCATAGTTATTTGTGGAATTTTGGGCTTTTCAGGTGCTTTTTGCACGGCTTTTTTAGGCTCTGAAACCTTTGATACGGATGGTACATCCCGAGATAATCGGGAGGGGGGGGTAAAAACGGCAAAAATTTCAACCCGCCTATTTTTTTGCTTGCCATCAGTCGTTACATTATCCGCAATAGGCAATTTTTCACCATTAGAAACGGGTGCAAACCGTTGAATGTCAATGCCTTTTGCCACTAAATAGTCTTGAACAGCTCGTGTGCGGTGCTCTGATAAAGCCTGATTGTATTGGTCAGACCCATCGGCATCTGTGTTGCCGCGCAAATAAATAGTGACATTTGGGATATTCGATAACGAATCGGTCACTTTTTTCAAAGTCGGTTCTTCACTGGCGCGAATAATGGATTTGTCATAATCGAAATAGACATCCCATGCGAGCGTTTTTTGAGCTAAAACGGAGGCGATACTGAGGGGGATGCAAAGGGCTAAAAGGAGATGTTTAAGCATATCAAATTTTGGTTTTGATGAAAGAAACTTTTTAACTTTAGAACAACCATTGTATATCAAAAACAGTTCCGCTAAGGTAGGGTTATTTTTAAATATATGTAACTATTGGCTAATGTCACCTACAAATATTGTAGTGCTATGCACCTTTGAAATTTGACCATTTTATAATAGGGGTTTCCCGTAGGGATTCCTTTGGAAAAAATAAATATTTTGACACTACGTGTCAGGGAGAAACACTTGGAATTACATTTATTATAAACATTTTGACACTACGTGTCATTAAACTTCAAATTATAGTGACACGTAGTGTCAAAATGTTTATAATAAATGTAATTCCAAGCGTTTCACTCTGACACATAGTGTCAAAATGTTTATTTTTTCCAAAGGAATCCCTACGGGAAACCCATTATTCATATTATTTACATATTACTGAGCGTAAATATTACCTAATTTTACCCATTAAAATCAATAAAAAAAAATGAAAGCACTCACTTTTCAAGGACAACAGACCATAAGCTACGAAACAGTAGCAGACCCCATTGTTTTAGAACCCACCGATGCCTTAGTAAAAGTCAAAATTGCAGGCGTTTGCGGTTCAGATTTGCATATTTATCACGGACGTGAACAAGGCTTAGATTGCGGCACAGTCATGGGTCATGAGTTCGTCGGGGAAGTGGTGGAAACGGGCAAAAATGTGAAACGCTTTCGGACTGGAAGCCTTGTTTTTAGCCCTTTTACAACCTCCTGCGGCACATGTTTTTACTGTAAAATAGGCATGACTTGTCGTTGTGAAAAAGGCAGTCTTTACGGCTGGGTTGAACAAGGTAGAGGCTTGCACGGTGGACAAGCGGAATACGTGCGTGTTCCTATGGCAGATTCCACTTTGATTCCCCTCAGTAATGACCTAACACCCGAGCAAGGTCTTTTATTGGGCGATATTTTATCAACAGGCTATTTTTGTGCCGATATGGCTAATATTAAGCCTAAAGGTACGTATGTAGTTATCGGCTGCGGACCCGTAGGTTTAATGACCATCATTGGTGCTAAACATTTGAAAGCCAATAATTTATACGCCATAGACACCGTAGAAGCCCGCCTCCATCAAGCCGCTTTATTTGGGGCTATACCTTTAAATCCACTCAATTGTGATATCATAGATTTTATTAAAACTAAGACAAACGGGCGAGGTGCGGATGCTGTTATGGAGGCAGTTGGCAGCCCTTCGGCATCTCGTTTGGCGGTTGATTTGGTGCGCCCCGGTGGCATTATTTCTACCGTCGGTGTGCATACGGCAAGCCAATTTTCGTTTTCACCCGTTGAGGCATACAATAAAAATTTAACCTATAAAATAGGGCGTTGCCCTGCGCATTTTTATGCTGAAAAATTGATTCGAGAAGGTGTTGCCCAACGCTATGATGTGACGCAAATCATCACGCATCGTTTCCCTTTGTCTCAAGGCAGCGAAGCCTATCGTCTTTTTGATAAAAAAGAGGATAATTGTTTGAAGACTGTTTTAATAAACTAATCGCAAATTTATTTTTTTCAATTTTCAAAAAAAGAAATATATTTGTAAGGTGAATTGAAATTACACGACCGAATTTAATTATAAAACATAACCACAACCGAATTTTACTATGAGACTTGAACGATACCCCTTAGAAGCGAACGATGATTTAATGAGCTTTCAATTTGTCAGTGAAGGTCCCAAAGGACAAATCATTAAATATGTTCAGTTTTTAAAAACCGATAAGCCTAATTTTTATAATTTAGCATTTGGCGACAAAAGATTGAACGAAGATGATTTTGACGATGATGTTATCACTGATAATAAAGACAGTCAAAAAGTATTAGCAACTGTTGCTATGGCTGTGCTTAGGTTTACAGAAATCAATAAAGAGGCTTCGATAATAGCTCAAGGTCTTACAAAATCTCGAAATCGGTTATATCAAATGGGTATTTCACAAAATTTAGAAGAACTTAAAGAATATTTCAAAATTATAGGCTTTTATAAGGGTAATTGGATGATTTATGAAAAAAATACACCTTATGATGCCTTTGCTGTTAAAAGAAAATAAATGACATGATAAAAGAAGTAGAAAAAATATTAACCCTACAAGATAGGGATATTACGATTAACAGCCGTTTAAATTACCTTAATGATAAGGTGTTATCTCCTAAAAAGCTACAAATGGCTAATGAATTATTAGCGAGATATGGCGTGCCAGATTTTGAAAAAATACTGTTGGAAGACGAGGCAAAAAAAGCCAAACTACAAGAGGGGTTAAACCAAATCGGTGCTTTAATCAAGCAAACCCGCTTGCAACGCCATCTTTCAGAAGAAGAATTGGCTGCCTTATTGGGGGTTGAAAATACCGTGGTTTTCAAGTTGGAAAACAATGATACAAGCGTTTCAATGGAAACAATCCTTAAAGTTTTTCATGTTTTAGAGGCTGAATTATCGTTTATTGTGACTTTGAAACAGTAGCGTGTCTTTTTTAATTGAATATTTACCCCCTCAGTATTTTTCGCTTATTTATTTCAAATTTCAAAAAAAGACTTATATTTGTAAAGTGAATGAGCCTACAATCTTGTTTTATTTGACATTAAATAAGAACGGGTTGGTTCTATCTTTCTAATTTTTTATCTTTAAAATAGCACAAATGGTTGAACTCCTTGAAAGAAAATTGACAGTTCGGGAATTTCACGCAATGGATTTTCCCGAAAATGACCTTTTTATATACGAACTTATAGATGGCATACTTATGAAAAAACAAGCCCCCAGCCCTGCACATCAGCAAGTATCTAGCAATTT
>JAYUQN010000366.1:0-4583 GCA_043756725.1 Saprospiraceae bacterium | reverse complement strand
TGGGCTGTTTCACCACTCCTTTTTTTTCATATCGCTGATGATTTTAATGTGTGAAAAAAATTGTTTAAAATCATCAAAGTTACTACTTTTACAGTATTGGGGGTTAATTGTTTTGGGGTTGCTGGTAGGCTTTGTTCAACAATGCGATGACGAATACCAACCCCCAAAGCCCACACACAAAGCCAAACAGGGGGTTGGTATTCGTCAGCGTAACCGTTCAGCGCAACTAAAAAAAGAAGCTCGAAGAAAAATGAACACATCAGAAAATAAATCGAAAAACTTTAAATCCATTAATTCATATTACCCAATGTTGCAACAGAATAATATGAATAAAAATACAAAAAGTACGACAAAAATTTCATACATTTGCGAGTTCAAAACTGTCCTCAAAAATAAAACCACAAAAAAGTACGTAAAAAAAATAGCAAGTGAACAAATAAACGAGAAAAATTGTTTCTCACATAGAACTAAGACAAAATATTACACAATTAAAATAAATTGTTAAATTTTAAAACTTTTTATTTTGAATTTCGATTAAAATCCTGTAATTTTGTTCTATCAAAACTTGAATAAAAATGAATGAAAGATTCAATATGAATAAAGAAAAAATAATCAATTCGATGCTTTTTATTTTGAATAACTTAAGTGACAAAAGTGACTTGCATAAGATATTCAAAATATTATATTTTGCAGACCAAAAACATTTAGTAACTTATGGATTTCCCATAACAGGAGATTTTTATATCGCTATGCCTAATGGTCCAGTTCCATCTAAATCATATGATGTATTAAAAGCTATCAGAGGGGATAGTTTTTGGAGTAATATTGCTCCTGAGTACAAAGATTTATTTGAAGTAGAAGCCTATACTGTTACTGCGAAAAAAAAGGCAGATTTGGACGAACTTGCTGAAAGTGATGTTGAATGTTTAATTGAATCAATTTCAGAAAACAGAGGACTTACTTTTCAGCAACTTAAAGACAAATCACACAAGATAGCATGGGAAAATGCAAGAAATGGTGAAAATAATTTAGATAATGAAATTGACATAATAGATATAGCTAAAGAAGCTGAAGCTGATGAAGAAATATTGAAATATATATTATTAAACCTTGAAAATCAAAATTTATCCAAAACTTATGCAGAATTTAGGTGATTTTTTTTCAGATGAATTGAAAGAACAATTAGCGAATGACAATTTTAAAGTTGGAGCTATAATTAGACGTTTGGACAATTCAACAACTCCGCCAAAGATTAAAAGAAGTATAATTGTAGGTTTCGATACCAGTAAGGTATTTTTAGCCTATGTTCTTATAAATACTGAAATAAATCCAAACTTATTTCCTACTCAAAGTCTAAAAGACTTACATTTAGAATTAGACACTATTGGTAGAAGCTATTTAACTCATACATCGTATGTTGATTGTTCACAGATTAAAGAAGAAGATGCGGAGTCTATAAAAAACATTTACGCCCAAGGAGTGCCGGGCGCGTTCAAGGGCTTTGCCTTTTGCGGTGTTGCTTAAAAAACCATAATGACGGATGCGGCGAAACTTGGGCGGCAAGATGTGTTGGGTAAATCGGCGGATAAATTCTTCTGCCGTTAATTGCATTTCTTTCTTCTTCCCACCGTCTTTGTAATCCTTGTACTCAAACGTAACACGCTCATTTTCATTTTCAAAGTCCGTCAACTTCAAGTGGCACACTTCGCGGCTCCGAAGTCCACAATCAAACAACAAATGTAACACCGACAACTCCCGCATACTCAAACAAGCATCGAACATAGTCGCCAAATCTTCCTCCCCCAATACTTCTTGTACGTACTTCGCTACACGTGGATTCGGTACATCAACTGCCAAATCTGGGCGTTTAACGACATGCTTGAAATAATACTTAATCCCACATACCCGCAAATTTAACGCTGACGACGACACTTTGCCACGCCAGGATGCCAAATGTGCCTTGATTTGGTCAACCGTCAATGCCTCGGGTACGCTCTGCAGTCCTTCCATCAAATCCCGTACACCCCGTATATAACTCTTTTGCGTGCTTAATGGATTGCCCGCCACATTCATGTGGTTTTCCATTTTTTCAATCCCTAAGGCATATTCTGCCTTACTTACTGTCTTGTAGGCGATGTCACCTGTCTTTTTTTTTTCATCTTATAATAATTTTATTTATGATTGAATACTATTATTCATCCTAAAGGTCTTATTTTTATCTCATACTTTTGTTCATCTTCGCTCGGAGGTTTTTAGGGTTGCCGTAGGCTTTGTTCAACACCGTGTTCAACACCGTGTTCACGCACATGCCGCCGCAAAAGCCAACGCACAAAAGCCCAATGCGGCGGGTATGCAGGAGTGCAACCGTTCTCGGCAACCAGAGAAAAAAGCCCCGTTCTTCGATTAGACAAAAGGAAGTAAATCAAAAAATATACTAAAAATGCAAAAAGAAGTAGATAAAATCAAAGAAAAAACAAGTTTTAAACGATTCCAGATAATAAAATTGCTTTTAAAAATTGTTTTCGGGTAATATTTAACAGATATTCAGATTAAAATGACGATATTTCGGGCAATATTTAACGAAAAAAATTACACTTTTATGGATAATGAAAATAAGCCTCAATTCAGTGATATAATATTTTATACAACCTCTGAGGGAAAACTAAAAATAGAAGTCTTTTATGAGAATGAAACCTTTTGGCTATCACAAAAAAGGTTGGCTGAATTATTTGGCGTTGATAGAAGTGTTATCACAAAGCACTTAAAAAACATTTATGAAAGTGGTGAATTAGACGAAAATTCAACTTGTGCAAAAATTGCACAAGTTCAAACAGAAGGTAATAGACAGGTAACAAGAGAGGTAGAATTTTATAATCTTGATGCCGTTATTGCCGTAGGCTATCGAGTGAATAGCCAAAAAGCCACACAGTTTAGAATTTGGGCAACTAAAACTTTGAAAGAATTTATCCTAAAAGGATTTGTTTTAGATGATGAACGCTTGAAACAAGGTCAAAAATTTGGTAAAGATTATTTTATCGAATTGATTGAACGTATCCGTGACATACGGACAAGTGAAAGACGGTTTTATCAGAAAATTACCGATATTTTCATATTATCGGCTGATTATGATAAGAATACCTCCACTACTAAGGATTTTTTTGCGACTGTTCAAAATAAATTACATTGGGCAATAACAGGTAAAACAGCCTCAGAAATTATTTATCATACTGCCGATGCCACCCAATTGTATATGGGGTTAACTAATTGGAAACAATCTCCACATGGTAAAATTTTGAAATCTGATGTAGCAATTGCTAAAAATTATCTGAGTGAAGCGCATATTACCCAATTAAACCGTATCGTAACCGCTTATCTTGATTTAGCAGAAGATAGAGCAGAAAGGCAAATTTTGATGAAAATGGAAGATTGGATAAAATTTTTGCACCAATTTTTAGACTTATCCAATTACCCCATTTTGCAACATAAAGGCACGATAAGTGCAATGGAAGCCAAAATTAAAGCAGAAACCGAATACGAAAAGTACAAGGTTATTCAAGACCAAATATTTGAAAGTGATTTCGATAAAGAAGTAAGAAAGGTTATTGGTAAAAATGAAGATTTGTAATACAAAGAGACTTTTGGAGATAAATAAAAGGCTAAAAGTTAGATACTCTTGATAGATGTCGTCTTTTCAACTACTTTTGTATATCTTTGGTGTGTTCCAACGAATAAATTTAAACACTGGTGGAGTTCTGAAACCATCTTAAAAAACGGGGCTATTCCCAGATGCCTATTTTTGGGAGAAAAATCAATAAAAGAAACCATTATGAATCAAAAAAACGTTTTCACTGTCATTGCGGCTGTAACCATTTTGTATAGCCTTGGATATTATTTCATGAGCGATACGTTAACAGCCAACAGTAATCCAACATTAGACAAATCTGGTCAAAATGCCGTCTCAAATTTGCTGCAAGTTTGCGGCGTATTAGGGATAGGCATCGCATTGATTTATTACGCTACTCGAAATATGCCTTCTGTTTTGTGGGCTTTTTGTTTAGGCAGTGGGCTACTTATGCTCAATTCGATGAAACACAAATTTATTGACCAGTTGAATGTGCCTATTACAGCTATCCTTCTTCAAGTTGCCATCTTCTTGGCTGTTGCTTATTTATTTATGCAACAGAAGCGGTCATCTACCTCTTAAATAACGGTTAAAAAATAACTCCGTCATTTTTATGTGAATCATAATCAATATGACGGAGTTGTTTTTTTAGCGAATTTATGTGCCACATTCTTCTCCAGAGGAGATATTTGGACAGGTAAAAAAATAAAGTAATTTTACAAAAGAATAAAATTATAGAAAAAATGAGCGAATACAGCCAAAAAATGAAAAAATACTGAGGGGGTATCTAAAACAAGATTTGCCAAATCAGATGTTGAAAAAAGCCAAATTAGATATTGAAAAAGAAAAAAAAAAAAAAAAGGGCAGCCGAGAAAAAATAAGCCTGTAGCTGACGAGTAGTCAGCGACAGGCTTATGTTGAACGAAGCCGAAGCCAAGCCAATGTACAAAACCCTTTCCAA
>JAYUQN010000365.1:0-4589 GCA_043756725.1 Saprospiraceae bacterium | reverse complement strand
ATGTCCCCGTCACCCGTTTTTTGAGTGGACCACTAGGCGGTGACCAACAAATAGGGGCATTGATTGCCGAAGGTAAAATTGACGTAATGATTTTTTTCTGGGACCCCATGCAAGCACAACCGCATGACCCCGATATTAAAGCCCTTTTGCGGCTCGGCGTAGTCTGGAATATCCCCTTCGCTTGCGACCGTGCAACAGCAGATTTTATCCTAACTTCGCCTTTGATGCACGGGGAATATGAATCGAGAATACCCGATTATGGGGCGTATTTAGGCAGAAAAATGTAGCTTCGTGTAGCTTCGGCTTTAGCCGAACCCGTAGCTTCGCATTTATGCGAACCCGTCTAAACGGCTTCAGCCGTTGCAAAACAATAAATTGCAAAATTACAAACGGCTAAAGCCGTTAAAACGAGTTCGGCTAAAGCCGAAGCTACGAGAACAGCAAATATAAAAATGAGAGCGTATCAACCGATTTTTGAACGCTTAAATTTCAATAAAATGGAAAACAAAGTAGTCGTATTTGTCCAAGAGGACTCCTTTGGAGAAAACAAACAGATTCGCCGAGAATGGCACAACGAACAATGGTATTTTTCAGTCATTGACGTTATCGAAGTTTTGACGGATAGTCCAATTCCACGCAATTATTGGTTTATCTTAAAAAAACGAGAACCTCAACTGCATACAGTTTGTATGCAGTTGAAAATGAAAGCGCATGATGGTAAAAGCCGTCAAACAGATGCCGCCAATACGGAGGGTATTTTAAGAATCGTCATGTCCGTACCTTCCCCCAAAGCCGAGCCTCTAAAACTATGGTTGGCAGAACAAGGAAAAAGAGCGATAGATGAAACTGAAAATCCCGAACTCCTCACACAGCGTCAAGCGGAACTTTACAGAGCCAAAGGTTATTCCGAAGAATGGATTTTAAGGCGCATGCAAACCATAGATACCCGCAAAGAATTAACAGATGAATGGAAAAAACGAGATGTAAAAGAAGGGCAAGAATATTCCATTTTAACAGCCACAATAGATAGAGGTACTTTTGGACTAAATCCTTCGGAACATTCTAATCTCAAAGGCTTGCAAAAAGAAAATTTGAGAGACCACATGACTCCCTTAGAGTTGATTTTAACGGCATTGGGTGAAGAAGTGACCCGCACAATGGCAGTAAAAGAGGATGCAGTAGGTTTCAATGAAAACTTAGAAGCGGCTAAAAAAGGCGGTGAAGCGGGTGGACGTGCGAGGCGTAATGTGGAAGAAATTACGGGTGAAAAAGTCGTGTCTTCTGAAAATTATTTGAAGCAATTGAAACCCAATGTTGATGAATTACCCCCATCAGTATAAATTAACTTGAATTAGGATATGCAGGATAGAAAAGATATTAAGGATGGAGATACGCTCAATATTATGACAGTTTTTTGTCAGGACATTAAATATTGAGCGTATCTCCATCCTTAATATCTTTTCTATCCTGCATATCCTAATTCAAATTCAAATTTCAAAATTAAACCACCTACTATTATGAAAAAACAGCTACTGTTCTCGCTATTTTTACTCTTAAATGTGAAAATTTTCACACAAAACCAAATTGTTATAAACGCTGATTTGGGCAAAGACACCATCAATAAAAACATTTACGGGCATTTTGCCGAGCATCTGGGGCGGTGCATTTATGACGGTTTTTATGTCGGTGAAAAGAATACCAAAATCCCAAATACGGAGGGGATACGCAACGACATTATTGAGGCGTTGAAAAAAATGAAAATTCCGCTTTTGCGCTGGCCCGGGGGCTGTTTTGCCGATACCTACCATTGGAAAGATGGCATTGGACCCAAAGACAAACGCCCTTCTATGCTCAATGTTTGGTGGGGTGGGGTGACGGAAGACAACAGCTTCGGCACACACGATTTTTTAAATATGTGTGACGCAATTGGCGCAGAACCTTATATGGCAGCAAATGTGGGCAGTGGCACGGTTCAAGAATTAACGGAATGGGTGAATTATGTTACGTATCCTGCGGGTAGCAACCCGATGTCAAATTTGCGAAAAACTAATGGACGGGAACAACCGTGGAAAGCCAAATATTGGGGTGTTGGAAATGAAGCGTGGGGTTGCGGGGGCAATATGAAACCTGAATATTACGCCAATATTTACCGCCAATACGCTACTTTTATGACCAATTGGGATAACAGTAGCAAAATTTTTCGAATCGCATCGGGAGCTAATTCAACGGATTATAATTGGACGGAAGTTTTGATGCGGGATATTCCACACAATATGCTTGAAGGCGTGGGCGTACACCATTATTCGGTCATTGATTGGAGTAAAAAAGGTCCTTCGACAACGTTTTCGGAAGACCAGTATTTTACCATTATGAAAAAGGCTCTACAAATGGATGAACTCATCCAAACACATGGTAATATCATGGATAAATACGACCCTAAAAAAAAGGTGGCGATGTGCGTGGACGAATGGGGCGGTTGGTACGAGGTAGAACCGGGTACGAATGGGGCTTTTTTATTTCAACAAAATACCATGCGGGATGCTGTTTTAGCGGGTGCTACTTTGAATATTTTTCACAAATATTGCGATAGGGTGCGTATGGCAAATATTGCCCAAGCAGTGAATGTTTTACAAGCTGTTATTTTAACAAAAGATGAAAAATTGATACTCACGCCTACGTATCATGTTTTTGAAATGTACAATGTGCATCAAGATGCTTTGATGCTCCCCCTCAGTATAAAATGCCAAGATTATGTTTTTAATGGTGAAAAACTGCCTGCGGTATCGGCTTCGGCGTCAAGGGATAAAGCGGGTGTGACGCATATTTCACTCGTGAATATTGATAAGAGTAAAATGCAAGAGGTTACGATTAGCCTTCGAGGTATGCCCAAATCCAAAGGTTTTACGGGACGTATTTTAACATCTGGTGCCGTGCAAGACCACAATACTTTTGAAAATCCAACTAAAATAAAACCCATGGATTTTAAAGGGGTGAACTTGAAAGAGGATGAATTGAAAGTGACTTTACCACCTGTGAGTGTGGTGGTTTTGGAGTTGAAATAGGGTTATCTAAATTATGGGTTAAATTCAGTAGAGATTTAGCCTTCACTTTCCAAGTTTTTAAAACTTGGAAAGTGTAAGTGCTTGGTTTTTAGCTTTTTATGAAATAGAATATACCCCAGACTTTCGTAGAGACGTTGCACTGCAACGTCTTGGCATTAATCTGTTTTTTCGATTTTTTTGACTACAATTAAGACGTTGCAGTGCAACGTCTCTACGAAAACCTCGGAACTTTTTTACATTTGTAATTGCTAATAATTAGCATATTGTACAAAGGATGGGAACAAAGTGTTCCCACCCTTTGAAGAGTTTTATAAAAGGGTGGTCTCAAATTGAGCCTCCCCTTTGTAACAGGTTTTCACAAATTGTGAAAACCTGTAATTTGTATTTTCAGTTACCCCCCTCTCCGTAGGGAGTCCTTTGGACAGTATTTTGATGTTTATACAAGTGTTTTAAAAATAAGGGATGTCAAAATTTAAGTATTTAAAAGAAGAAGTCTATGAAGCCAATATGGAAATCCCCAAACAGAAGTTGGCGATTTACACTTTTGGCAACGTCTCTGCCATTGACCGCAACGCAGGCATCGTGGGCATAAAACCCAGTGGCGTGCTGTATTCGGAACTGAAACCCAAAGATATTGTCTTGATGGACTTAGACAATAGGGTAGTAGAAGGCGAAAAACGCCCCTCATCGGATACCAAAACGCATATTTTACTCTATAAAAACTTTGAAACGATTGGTGGCATTTGCCATACCCATTCCACTTATGCGGTGGCGTGGGCGCAAGCCATGAAACCCATTCCCAATTTGGGAACAACCCATGCCGACCATTTGACCCCCTCAGTACCCGTGACCGATGTTATGACCGATGCCATGATTCAAGGCGATTATGAACAGGAAACAGGCAACCAGATTCTTGATATTTTCAAAAAACAAAAGCTCTCTTATGAAGAAGTGGAGATGGTTTTAATCGCCTGTCATGGTCCTTTTACGTGGGGTAAAAATGCGGCAAAAGCCGTGTATAATGCCACTGTTTTAGAAGAATTGGCGAAAATGGCGTACTTGACGCTTCAAATTAACCCTAAAACCCCAACTATCAAACAGGCTTTGATTGATAAGCACTATTTCAGAAAACACGGTAAAAATGCCTATTATGGGCAACCGTAGCGGCAACTTTAGTCCAATGCCATTAAGCTAAGGATTTATTGTTCAATTTATTCGGGGTTTATGTAGAGACGTTGCAGTGCAACGTCTTAGGTTTAGCTAATTTTCACCACAATCAAGACGTTGCAGTGCAACGTCTCTACGTGAACCGCGGGTATAAATCCTTAGCTTAATGGCATTGGACTTTAGTCGCTGAAGAGCATACAATCAGCGACTAAAGACGCCGCTACGAGGCTTCACGAGCAATAAAACGTAAAAATGCTTTTTTATTTCAATTAAAAAAAGCATTTTTACAACACTTTGAAATTAAGTGTCAAAACGACAATTTAAAAAACCCAACTTTTCACATTTTTAAACAATATAAAA
>JAYUQN010000364.1:0-4599 GCA_043756725.1 Saprospiraceae bacterium | reverse complement strand
TACAATAAGTAAAGAAAGTGGCGTTTTTCGATTTAGTGAAAATGCCAAAAACGGGGGGAACTTTTTTTACCCGTTTGTACAGCCTATATTAAGGATTTTCGAGCGGTAGATAAATCCTTAATATCTTTTTACATTCTTAATATCCTAATTCAAGTTAAAATTATTCAATCCCACCATCCTAATCCAAAATAAAATATACTAAAAAAATAAATAACAATTCGTATGCTAAAAACTCACTTGCCTTATTGTAGTTTTACCTCGTAAAAAACAATTCAGTCATTAAAAAAACATCACTATGGAAAAGGACGATTTAACCTACCGCATCATTGGTTGTGCTATGACAGTTCACTCCAACATGAGGCTCGGAAATAAAGAATATGTTTATTGTCGAGCATTAGCAATAGAATTAGGCAATGCTAAGATTTTTTTTGAGAGAGAAGTGTGGCTACCAATCCACTATTTTCAATACAAAATAGCGGCAAGGCGTGTTGATTTTTTATGTGAGAAACAAGTAACGGTAGAAGTAAAAGCCAAAAGCCAATTGACAACAGAGGATATGTCACAAGCTTTAAATACACTTGAGCAATTGAACGTCAAAAATGGCTTATTACTTAATTTTGGTGCTGCCAAATTGGAATACAAACATCTGTTTAACAATAGATACGATCCAGAAAAAGAATTTATAGACATCACACCCGAGCAGGTAGGCGAACCCAGCAACGAATTGTGGGAGTTGAGGAATTATTTACCCGACTGGGTTATTCATAAAATGCAGTTTGATAAACACAAGAAAAAAGGGGTTTAATTTGAATTAGGATATTAGGGATGAAAAAGGATATTAAGAATATGAAAACGCTTTGCTCGGTGAGCACACTGCTCGGCAATCCTTAATATCCTTTTTTATCCTTAATATCCTAATTCAAGTAAAAAAAAAGCCTTAGTTTTGAACAAACTAAAGCTTACAATATAAACTAAATTTTCAATTCTAAATTTTATAAGTCAGAATTTAATCAACATTGTCGTGTAAAAACGAGTTGCCTGTTGTTTTCAATTCATCATTTTCATCTATTGTCCACTGTGAAAACGGTTTTTCAGAAGAAAGTTGAACGCTGTCCAAGCGAACGCCTCTGCGCATATAGGCGGGTTCGTTTTCCATTTCTATGATGGTTTGTGGATTGTTCAATTTCATGGTGTTCACATTGGTACGCAATTTTTCACGGCGAAGAGCATCTTGTGCCAAACGGCGGCGGCGTTCTTCATCGTTTATGGGTGCTTCATATTTAGCAGCAGTTTCAGGTTGTGGTTGCGTGTAGGATGGGCGAGGCTTTGAAAATCTATTTGAATCGAACTCTACAGTGTTGTGCTTACTGTTTTGCCCCCCCTCAGTACCGTCAAAGCCGAATCCGAAAAAATCAGGTTTTTTCACGTCCCTGCGTGGTTCTTCATCGAGTGAAACAACAATTTTACCTTGCGCATTTTTACCTTCATTGGCAGGGTTGTGGGTACGGCTTTCAAAACCTGTTGCAATGACAGTAACGGAGAGTTTATCGCCCAGCGTATCGTCATAGCAATTACCCCAAATCAAATTGGCACTGTCACCTGCTTCTTCTTGTACAAATTCGGTAATGGCGAAAATTTCATCCATTGTTACTTCTTTTGTACCGCTTGTAATATTCACCAGTATGTGTTTTGCTCCTGTGATATTGGTTTCTTCCAAAAGTGGTGAAGATAAAGCCGTATCAACCGCTTTTTTAGCGCGATTGTCCCCTTCGGCAATACCAATACCCATAATGGCTACACCAGAGCCACGCATGGTGGTGTTTACGTCTTCAAAGTCCACGTTGACATAACCGGGCACGGTAATGATTTCAGCAATACCTTTAGCGGCGGTTGTCAAAATATTATCAGCTTGCGCAAAAGCACCAGAAACGGATAAGTTTCCAAAGATTTGCCGCAATTTATCGTTTGAAATGATGATAATGGTATCGACATTTTTTTTCAACTCATCCAAGCCTTCAAAACCTTGCTGAGTGCGTTTGCGACCTTCAAAAGTGAAGGGCAAAGTGACGATAGCGACGGTTAAGATACCCATTTCTTGCGCTGTTTTAGCAATGATTGGGGCTGCACCAGTACCAGTTCCTCCACCCATACCTGCGGTGATGAAAAGCATTTTAGTGCTATCACCCAAGTATTGTTTCACCTCCTCAATGCTTTCGATACAGGCTTGCTTGCCGCGTTGGGGTTGGCTACCTGCGCCCAGACCAGCAGAAACGGTGGGACCTAATTTGATTTTAGCGGGTACGGGGCTAAGTTCCATCGCTTGGGTATCGGTGTTGCAGATAGCGAAATCTACCCCAACGATGCCCTGCTTGTACATGTGTGAAACTGCATTAGAGCCGCCGCCACCTACGCCAATGACTTTTATGATAGATGGTTCCTCCTGTTTGAAATTGAAAACCATGATTGCTCGTTTTAAAAGAATTATAAATTATAGGTTCAAAGCGTTCATATTGTGTTTTTTACTGAGGGGGTATCATTTTATGCTAAATATTAAAGATTACTTTGTGATAGATAGTCTTTAATGAAAAATACTTGCCAAGAATTTTTACTCGCTGCGATAAATCTGTAAAATCGCTGTTAAGCCATTCGTTAGGCTTTTTTGTCCGTGAAAATACTTGAATATTCGATTTTTTTTGATCTATCAATAAAATATGCTGAACAGAAGGCATTAATTTATAGCATGGCAACTTCGTATTAACGTCAAAACTTTTAGTCGAATCTGATAAAACCTCAATAATTACTGAGGGGTTAGCTGTCGCCGTTTTTGTTTTGTCATAATTATAAAGTTTCAATTCGCCTGATACTAAATGCACATCAGCTTCAAAAATTGAGTCGCATTCTGCCGCATGAATAGGGCGATTGCTACCAAACGTTCGAAACAAATCTCTATCAAAATTATTATTAAACAACCATATTAAATTGCTAACAATGGCTTCATGACTTAGTGCGCTATACCCCATAGTACCCACAATTTGATGATTAACATATTCAATATGAAATTCTGGCAGTTCTATAAGATTCCAGAAAGTTTCTTTTGACGCAGGAATCCAGACCAATTCATCGGTTGCCATGAATTTCGCTCTCAATATGTCTGCCGTAACGGGTTGTTGTGCTGTTGCAGTCATTGTAATTAATTTTTTTACAAAGATACACTTTTTTTATCCCGATGAAACATCAAAATGTTGATTATTAACGCATATCTGTATCAGGTTCAGCTTCAAACCATTCTTTTGTTCGTTTGAAAATATTATCAAACCATTTTGGATTGTTGCTATTGTTGTTTAATCTATCATCGCTCATGGAGGCTGTTTCAAGAACAGGCGTTTCAACAGTAGCTAAAATAGGTTTCTCTTCAACAACAGGACGATTGCGTGCTGCTTCTTCTTCAATTTGTATGCCATTGAGCAACAAACCAATAGCTGTTGCAAAAATAGGGCTACAAACTTGCTCTTGATAGCCATGCGCCAAATGCTCGATGGGAATGCCCAAACGGGTGGACATGCCTGTATGAAATTCGCACAGTTTTTCAATGTCTTTCATCAAAGCACCACCGCCTGTGAGGACGATGCCGCCAATCAATCGGCGTTCGTAACCTGAGCGACGGACTTCCCAGACCACATAGTCGAAAATTTCTTCCATGCGGGCTTGAATGATGCGCGCCAAATTTTTCTCGCTGATTTCTTTATAGTCTCTTCCTTTGAGACCCGGTATGGTTATGATACGGTTGTCAAATACTTCTTCTGCAAGGGCAGAGCCAAATTTCACTTTCAAGGCTTCTGCTTGGTGCTGCATCACAGTACAGCCTTCTTTAATATCTGTGGTAATAACATTGCCCCCGAACGGAATCACAGCCGTATGGCGAATGATGCCTTCGTGGAAAATGGTAATATCCGTAGTGCCACCGCCAATATCCACAAGGGCAATACCGGCTTCTTTTTCTTCTTCGCTCAAAACAGCGACAGCAGAAGCGATAGGCTCCAGAGTCATGCTTTCAACTTTCAAGCCTGTGCGCTCTACGCAACGGTGAATGTTGTTTGATGCTGAAATTTGCCCCGTAATGATGTGAAAATTGGCTTCCAGACGGACACCACTCATACCGATAGGGTCGGTAATGCCTTGCTCATTGTCCACCGTGTATTCCTGTGGGATAGCATGCAAAATTTTATCGCCCGGGGGCAATACGAGTTTGTACATGTCATTGACAAGACGTATAATGTCTTTTTGGCTGATTTCCGTGTGGTCATTATCACGGGTAAGGATGCCACGATGTTGCAAACTTTTGATATGTTGCCCAGCAATACCAACATGGACTCGAGAAAACTTAGATTTCGAGGCACGTTCTGCGGATTGAATGGCTTCGGAGATGGCATTCACCGTTTTTTCGATATTGGTGACTACGCCCCGCATAACGCCTACGCTATCAACCTTGCCGACTCCGAGAATTTCAAGTTTGCCGTGTTCGTTTTTACGACCAGCAATGGCACAAACCTTAGTTGTACCAATGTCTAATGCTACTACAAGGTCAGTAGCGAGCGGTTT
>JAYUQN010000363.1:0-4613 GCA_043756725.1 Saprospiraceae bacterium | reverse complement strand
ACGCTCAAAAACCAATACGCCTTTGCAAGCCCTCATCATGTTGAATGACCCCTCAGTATTGGAAGCTTCCAGAGTGTTTGCACAGCTTTTGGCGGGTGAAAAGACAGGCGTGGGTGAAAAAATTGACAAGGCTTTCCGCACCATTATTTGTCGAAAAGCATCGAATAAAGAAACCCAAATTTTGACCAATTATTTCAATGAACAATTGAGTTTGTTTCAAAATAAAAAATTGGATGCTGAAAAAACCTTGTCTATTGGGGCTTCTCCTCTCAATAAAATGGTGGATTTGGCGATGTCTGCGGCTTTGATGAAAGTAGTAAGTACAATTTATAATATGGATGAAGCAATAACTAAGACCTAAGTTTCAAAATTCAATATCAAAACAATAAAAATGAGAATAATAGAGCAAATTCAAATGATAAGAGACCTCGTTGGGGCTGATGATTTAAAAAATGCGATTAATAGACTGCGTCAATTATCGGAAGGTAGTAGTGTATTAAATAGCATCATACTCCAATCTGCCAGACTGAATGATATTCAAAAGCAAGTCATTTTTAGTACAATAAGTTACAACGATGAAAGCATAGCAAAAGCGCAAATAAGGTCTTCTATTCTCTCTCTTTTAGATGAGGTGCAACGGGAATTAGAAGAGAAAAGTGATATAATACAAAAAGAAATTGATTTAAGCCTGTTTGAAATAATTAGAAAACACGGTGTCAATGAAGCAGCAAAAAAAAAGATTGATCACCTAAAAAAAGATAAAAAAACTTATTATTGTCTATGGATTGATGAAGATCCCTCTAACGATCAAATGGAATTGCAAGCCCTAACTGGAATAGGTTTAGAATGTAGAACAGCTGCAAACCCTTATAAAGCCTATCAAAGTATGAAACGGCAAAAACCAGATATAATTATCATCAATTCATTAAGTGGATTAAAAGATAACAAGAAAGAAGGCATTGAATTCTGCGCTTATTTATATGGTATTCCAAAATATAAAGACATCCCCATCATTATGCATTCGCTTAGTTTAATCAATGATATTAAGCAAAATAAAATTGAACTAACGGAATTACCTGCAAATATTAAAAACAGATTTTCAGAGAAAAATTCATTGATAGTGAGAGATTTAATTGAAGAGGTAATAGACAATTTGAAGTAGCTAATATAAAACCCAAGAGGGTTTTTGATTTTGTTTTGATGAAAAATTTTCAATTTTTCATCAAAACAAAATCAAAAACCACTCCTATGTCGTGCCAAGTCTGAAAACAGATTTTAGTTTTAATGTAACAGGAAAACGCCACTCATGGAAAAAGAAATATTAGAACACGGATTAAATACAAACCGCCGCAAGTTTCTCTCAAAACTCGGCATCGGCATAGGCAGCGCCGCTTTGGGTTCGCTCTTGATGCCCGATTTATTTGGCAACAAAGAAGAGGCACTTATGGCGGGTCTTCCCCATTTTGCGCCCAAAGCTAAACGCATTATTTACCTTTTTCAAAATGGTGCGCCTTCACAATTGGAGTTGTTTGATTACAAACCCAAACTCAATATAATGCACGGACAAGAGTTGCCCGATTCCATCAGAAACGGACAACGTTTGACGGGTATGACTGCCAATCAAACCAAATTTCCCTTAGCGGGTTCGGCTTTTAAATTTAATCAATATGGCGAACATGGCACTTGGTTGAGCGAATTATTGCCTTACACGTCCAAAATCGTGAATGATATTTGCGTCATAAAAACCATCCACACCGAAGCTATTAACCACGACCCCGCTTTAACTTTTTTTCAAACGGGGGCGCAAGTAGGCAACAGACCGAGTATGGGTGCGTGGTTAAGCTATGGTTTAGGCAGTGAAAACAAGAATTTACCCGCTTATTGTGTGCTTTTATCGAAAGGCAAAGGCAACGGGCAAGGCGTGTATTCCAAATTGTGGACAAATGGGTTTTTAGATTCTGTCCATCAAGGCGTTCAGTTTAGTAGTGGCGACAACCCCGTTTTGTATTTGAACAATCCCGATGCCATTGACAAAGCCGACCGCCGTAAAATGCTCGACCAAGTGGCAAGCCTCAATGCTGAAAGTTATAACACATTTGGCGACCCTGAAATCCAAGCCAAAATTCAACAATATGAAATGGCTTTTCGGATGCAAACCGCTGTGCCTGAAGTCACAGACATCAGCAACGAGCCAAAGGATATTATAAAACTCTATGGACCCGATTGCCTTGTACCCGGCACATACTCCGCCAATTGTCTTTTAGCCCGCAAACTCTCTGAAAATGGTGTGCGTTTCGTACAACTTTACCATCAAGGCTGGGATGGACACAACAATCTCCCGGGCGAAATCGTCGGGCAAGCCAAAGACACTGACCAAGCCTCTGCCGCTTTGATTACCGACCTCAAACAACGGGGTCTTTTAGATGAAACCCTCGTGATATGGGGTGGGGAATTTGGGCGCACCAATTTCTGCCAAGGGGCTTTGAGCATGGACAAATATGGCAGAGACCATCACCCCCGTTGTTTTAGCATTTGGATGGCAGGTGGCGGTGTCAAGCCGGGTGTGTATGGTGAAACAGATGAATTTGGCTATAATATCGTTGAAAATCCCGTTCATGTCAATGATTTTCATGCCACAGCCTTGCATTTAATGGGTCTTGACCATGAAAAATTGACTTATAAACACTTGGGAAGAAGGTATCGGTTGACGGATGTGGCGGGGAAGGTGGTGAAAGGACTTTTAGCATAAATAGCATAAGATATTAGATATTATTTCAACACATAGTTCTCGGGAGTGGGCAACTGCAACGTAAAAACAGATTACATGGAATTGGTCACAGATTTAGGGTAAGAATTTGGTGAAGAAAAGAGATAAATTTTTGACTAATTTTTTTTTGCAAAAAAAAATCAGTCAAAAATTTATTCTCTTTTCTTCATCAAATTCTTACCCTAAATCTTCGATCGAAAATTTGTTATAGAGGAGTGTCACGATGTTTATTACATTTTTCAGTCTACTCCAAAATATACAAAACGCCAAAATTTCACCTCATTTCATAAAAGACAAAACAAAACGAAATGAAAAAACTATTTTTCACAATCCTCTCTTTATGCCTCCTTTCAACACTCAGTATAGCGCAAGAAGAAACGGCAAGCACAACAGAACGCCCTTGCCCAAACCTTTTCACTATTGTAAAAAACGATAAATCCTACACTTTGCGCTATGCGAGCAATCACGCAATAACCGAGCGCAATAAAAATATTAAGCAGTTGATTATTTACATTCATGGGGCAAGGCGCAATGGGTTAGACTATTTTGAATGGGGTGAAACTGCCGTTAAAACTGCCAATAAAAACGAGGAAACCTTGTTCATTTCACCGCAATTTACATCTGAAAAAGATTTAGAATCCCATAATCACGATGCGAATCACCTATTTTGGACAAACAATAATTGGCGGGTAGGCGATGAATCGGTGTCAAATAAAAAACGATTAATGGCAACATCTTTTAGTAGTTTCACATTAATTGATTCTATGATTAGCCGCGTTTGCAACAGCAAAGCTTTTCCAAAATTGAAAAAAATCACCGTGATTGGTCACTCCGCAGGGGGGCAATTTGTGCAGCGATACGTGGGCATGACGCCTATGCCCGAAATACTGTCCAAAGGACTCCCTTCGGAGAGGGGGTATCAATTCCGATTTATTGTGATGAATCCATCGTCTTATTTGTATTTTGATGACCGCAGACCTGTAAAAACGGCTATAACTTTGACCTTTGTACGCCCTGATACAACGGGTTGCAGCAATTTTAACGATTATCCCAAAGGCTTTGAAAAACTCAATCCTTATGCGTCAAAAATTGGGTCAAAAATGATACAAACACAATTTCTCAAACGGGATATAGTTTTTATACTCGGCGGCAGCGATACAGATGTGAATGACAGCAGTTTGGATAAAACGTGCAGTGGCACTCTGCAAGGGCGTTTTAGGCTTGAACGGGGTCAGTTTTTTTATGAATATCTACAATTGTTTTCAAAAAAAGGGAAAATGCACCGCATAGAAGTTGTGCCCAATGTGGCGCATAGTGGCGATAAAATGGTTAATTCTGAAATAGCTAAAAAGTATCTTTTTGATTAAAACACCTCAGTATTTTACATCTTCGGCACATACAAATCCTTGTAAATCAATCCCGCCCCCTTGATAGCGTCTATGACATATATAGATTTCTCCATTTTATCAATAGGAATCAACCCTGCAAAGGTGAATTTACAGCCTTTAGATTTGGCTATTTTAAGCATTTCTATTGAGGGGGTCTTGGTTTCGTTGTCAATTTCGAGGGCGATGTTGTTTTTCTTAGCCAACGCCAGTAGCATTTCGGCGTTTTCGGCATTCAAGGTTTTACCTTTATCAGACCAAATATGAATATTGTTTGACGAGAGTAATGCCTTAGCCGTTTTCAAATTCGTGCTTTCGCCAATGATATAATCCGCATTCATGCCTTTGGCTAAATTTTGATTTTTAGCATTCACTTTTATACCTGTAAAAAGAGGAAAGTCTTTGGCAACCGATAGTTCACTTGCCTTTTTGACATCTTTTAACAAAGCCACATTGATACC
>JAYUQN010000362.1:0-4613 GCA_043756725.1 Saprospiraceae bacterium | reverse complement strand
TGCAGGTTTTTAGTGTTTGAAAACAAGGAAATTTTACCTTTAAAAGTGGTTTTATAATCAATTTTAAACTCGTTTTCCATCGTTACTTCGCCTGTGGCACGTGTCTCTGTGCGTTTTTCAGAGCGTTGCCCTTTGCCAACCCGTTGCCCGACAATGTTATCAAATTTAATTTCCTGCTCTTTACCCGCCACATTGTATTCGTAAAATCCTGTGGCTTCGTAGAGTTTTCGTCCTTTGATATTGACCGTAGCGCGATTGATAACGTGGTGTTTTGTAATGGTATCGCACACAATACGGGCATCTTTTAAAGTGGTCATTTTACCGCCTAACTCAACCTGTACACTGCCTTCTTTGGCATAAACGTAGGCATCGCAAGTTCTCACATAAGGCACACCACCGACTTTCAAAACGTTGGTTTTCAAATCATAACCCGCGCGCATACCCAAATAATTAAGTGAATCTTGTTCTACATCCACGCATAAAAACGTGGCTTCACGCCCATCGGATTTGAAAGCAATTTCTTCATTTTTCAAATCCCAATCAAATTCATTGATGGATGTTTTATATTTTACACCCGGCATATAGGTTTGAATATCGTCAGAATTGGCTTTAAAACGCCCAATTTGTTCATCAAAATCAATTTTACCCCGAATGTTTTTGGTGTCAAACGCCAATTGTTCAGAAGCGGATTTGTCTTTATCGAGTGCCCGAATGCTCATATTCATGGTGTCTGATGAAACAGAATGAGCGCCAAAAGAGAAAAACGGGGAGCGCAAAGTTCCCTTATCCCAATCAAAAGTACCTTTTCCTTTCACACCACTGGGCGTTAAAATGATTGTGCTACGGAGTGTGTGTGTGCCTTCTTTAAAAAAGCGGAAAGCCGAATCTCGAGCATTCATGTACATACTATCTTGGTAGGGTTTCCAATTGATATCCACACCGGGACCGACCACTTGAGGCACATTTCTATCGCGATTTTCTTTCAATTCAAAAGTTTTCGCACTGGCGCGCATTTGGTTTGGGTGAAACACAATATCTTTGGATTCAATCGAAGCATCGAGATATTTCACAATACCCGTCCCTAAAAACCCTTTATTGCTGAGGTGGATATCGCCTTTATAATCGCCTTTGCCTTTGTATAAACCATAGCCCCCTTCTGGTGATTTTGTTTTAAAACCCAGCGAACTATCTTGCTGTAAAACTAAGGTTTCACGAAACTCTGGGAAAATATTCGCTGAACGCATTAAGCCTTTAAATTTCAAATCCTCTTTGGTCAAACTATCCATGCCATCGAGGTTAAATTTATCCAATTTGAAATAAAAACTGTCGCGTTTATAAATCGAATCTTGAATAGCGGGGTCATCATAAAAAACATACGAATTGTCTTTTGACTGAAACGAAGGGAACATTTTAATATCATCTCGCCCCGATTTGTTATTGGGTGCGTCAATCAACAAAACGCCTTTGAGGTGCTCAAGCCGCGAGTTGATGGCTGTGGGCACTTGCTTGCTAAACTTGTCTTCGCCCACGCGCAAATAAAGGTCGAGGAAACGGGCAGAATCCGTTTTTATTTCAAATCTATCGTAATCAAAATGATATTTTCTACCGTAAAAAAGCCCTAAACCTGCATACAATTGCCCATCGAAATCAATATTACGGTTGTGTTTCAGAATAACTTCTTGGTTGCGTGGCACTAAACGCACTTTTTGCTTTGTGCTAAATTCGACTCCTTTTACGCCGTTGGTGAAAATAGTGGTGTCTTGGAGTTTGAAAAACGCATTTTCAAGCTTCGTTTCAGATAAAATACGCAATACATCGTAATCGTCTTTTTTCTGATTTGCCCCTGCGTAATGAAATATTTTATCTTTCAACTCTACCATTTGCTTATCCGCATCGTAGGTAATAAAACCTTGCGACACCAAGTCATAAAGCAAACTTTGAATCATCGTATTATCCATTTTGGGATTGATGGAGCGGGCAATTTCATCAGCAGGAATAATGCGTTTTTGAACCCTATCCGAGTACAATTTGATGTTTGAAATAGGGTTAATCGTTGCAATATTTTGAAATTTGCGATAGTCAGGCTCGCTAAAAAATTTCAAAGACTCGAACATGGCACTGTTTGTATTGATGCCAAAACCCGGATATTTATCGCCGATGATAAAAGAATCTCTTTCAACAAACCATTTAATTTTACCAACGTCAATATTCATTTTATGGTATGAATCGTAAAAAGGGTTTCTATCGCTACCCCGTTGCCCCCGTTCCACAGTCAATTCGTTTTTACCAATATCAATTTTAAGATTGAGAGAAGGGTGATAAATTGAGTCTTTCCCAAAATAAATAACCGATTCGACACGCTCGCCTACGATGTTTTCACCTTTTCTAATGGTAAAATTTTCAGATGCCGCCCTAAAATTTCGATTGCCTCGACGTGTATCATTCATCGTCAATCGGGCTTTATCTGTACTTGAACCATATCCATAAACTGTTGTGCCATGCAATCTAAAACCGCCTTGATACTGAATACTACCCCCTATATTATTGATTTTCAATTGTTTATCATACGATTCAAAGCGGGGGTATGAGCCTTCAATCTTTTCATTTTTCACCGTCAACTTATCTTCAAAATTGCCCTCCAAATCGCGGTCGGGAAACATAAGAGGGTAATGCAAAAGCACTTTTTCAGCTTTATAAAAACCTTTGGTCGGGTCTAAGACATAATCGTTGAGCGTACAATAGGTATCGCTGTTGCCAAATCGCTGCCACGTCACCCGCCCGCCTTTACCTTTCCATTGATTGGTGAGCGGGTAATATGTTCCTTTGGTATCAAAAATTTCAATAGAATCTTTTTTAAAATGCGCTGTGAGCGTCAATTTTTCCCACATTACTGAGGGGGTATTTTTTTCATAAAGGAACTTGTATTCGCCGTTGCTAAAGAACCAATTGACGCTTAAATTGACATAAAAAAAGCTATTTTTTTCAAAAAAGGTTTTTGAAAAGCCGAAAAAATCTCGAAGCGGCTCGAAACGACGGTTCTGCACCTCTTTGAGCATAGCATCAACGATATTGTGCCATTGATCAAATCGGGAGTTGTCGGAAGCTGCCGATTCAATATAGACGATGCTTTCCATATAATCTGTGAAATAAGGAATCGCATTCATTTTCAGCTCCGTCATAGCATTGCAAGTAGCCATAACCCTTTGGGCTTCTTTTTCGGAAAAGCTTCTAAAACGAGATGAAAAATCTTTATAGGTTTTTTCAATATCTGCCCGTTTGCTGAGGGTCACAAAGTTCCCCAATTGTTTCAAAAATTCTTCTGGGTTTTGCGAAAATTCATTGCGGGCTTGCCCGAATAAATTTTGGGCAATGAAGGCGATGGCGAATAGGAAAAGTATGATTTGCTTCCTCATGTTTCGGTAATGGCTTTGAGTTTTTTTAAATCAGTATTTTTTATCGAGTAGAATATTATTCAGAATTTCTGAACTTAGTCTTGTGATAACTTAGAAAATCTCCAAAATAAACATTTTGACACTACGTGTCAGTAAGAATCGCTTGAAATAGAGGTTATTATAAACATTTTGACTCTACGAGTCATAAGAAATTGAGAGAGATAAATGACACGTAGTGTCAAAATGTTTATAATAACCTCTATTCAAGCGATTCTTACTGACACGTAGTGTCAAAATGTTTATTTTGGAGATTTTTAAGTTATCAGAGTCTTTTATAAAACGCAAAACAGAGGTGGAAATTATAGGAGAAATGTTAATTATGCCAATCGCATACACAACCAAATACGCTTGTGCAATTTATTTTTTATTGTAAAATGATGCTTTTTTAAAGCTTCGACAAGCACGTTTTCATCTTCTATCAAAAAACCAGATATCAATAGAACACCACCGCTGTTAAGTTTGTTTTTCAACGAATCTAAAGACGCTAAAATAACATTGCGGTTGATATTGGCTAAAATAACGTCAAAATGGTTGCCTTCCACATCGTGTAATTGCCCAAATACAGCTTTCACATTATCCACCTGATTGATAATGCAATTTTCAAGCGTATTTTCATAAGCAGGGTATTCAATATCTACCGCTTCAACGCTCTTGGCTTCCAATTTTGAAGCCAAAATTGCCAATATGCCCGTGCCACAACCGTAATCTAAGACGGTTTTATCTTTAAAATCTACTTCTCGCATGAGTTGCATCATCATATAGGTCGTTTCATGATGTCCCGTGCCAAAAGCCATTTTAGGATTAATCACCAAGTCAAATTGTACCCCCTCTCCGTCAGGAGTCCTGTGGACAGTAGGCGGGTGAAAATCTGCTCGTAAACCGACAAAATCATCCACTTTGATGGGTTCAAAATTAGATTCCCAGAGAACATTCCAATTTTGATATGGAATAAACGTTTTTGTGAAACTGAAACCGTGCTTTTTACCCAAACGCGCCACTTTCTTTTCAACCTTATTCGTCAATTCTTTTTCTGGAATATAGGCTTTAAGTCCTGTGTCCGTATCTTCAAAGGTTTCAAAAGGCAATTCTCCTAAATAAACGGTCAATATTTCATTATTTTCAAGGGAATACTGCTCCGTAGGAGTTCCTTCGGAAAGGGGG
>JAYUQN010000361.1:0-4616 GCA_043756725.1 Saprospiraceae bacterium | reverse complement strand
ATTCGCCACATTTTTATCTAAGGCTTTGTATAAATACCAATCTTCCACGACTAAATAATCCAAATAATCCAATAAAGGTTTATTCCCGTATTGCTCTATTAATTTCCCTGCAAAACCATTGACAAGCCCAGGTTGTCCTGCTGTAATGGCATACATTTTTTCCTTGACTTCGGGTGCGAATAGTTGCCCTGTTTCGGTTTCGTGCTGTCCTAATAATTCAAAAACTTCCTCTTTACTGAAATAATCTATCGGCAAACTGTCTGAAATATTAAACGGACTGGCATTGTCTTGAACCACACCTGTGATATTGCTAACACCTACGAACATTACGGATTTCAAACCATGTTTCTCACGAGAATGGTAGGCATTGCGGATAGTGTGAAGAAATTCACCAAAATATTCAGGATTGATGCCTTCAACTTCGTCGAGGATAAGCACCAATTTTTTATCTTTCACCTGTTCTATTTTAAGAAAAACATCAGGTAATTCCAAACCTTTGAAATTTATATCCCAAGCCTGTTCTAACGCAGTCACTAAGCGTCTCATAAAAGCTGCGAAACTACTTTTCAAGTAATTTTCAAAATTAATATGGCAAACGAGGTAACCTTCCTTTTCCAAAGCGGTTGCCAACAAGCGAAAATAGGTGCTTTTCCCCGTCTGTCGGGGTGCCCAAATGGTAAAATAGCGGCTTCTATATACCAAATCTTTACCCTGTTTTATCAAATCAAGACGGGGTAAGGTATAATGTTCTGCGAGAATATTCGGTCCAGATGTATTAAATTGACGCATTTACTGTGATTTTATACAGCAAAAGTACATAATTTTGGGTAATTGGTAACATTGTTTTACCCCCTCAGTCATGCTTTTAGCTTGATGGAGCGTTCCGCACAATATTTTGACGAAAAATTCATTTGAAACTTTACTTGATACAATGAATAGGAAAAGCCACCCCCTCAGTATTTGAGGCAAAATCCAATTTCCCATTTATCTGCCTCACCAAGCCCCGCACCAAATTCATACTCAAAGAGCGTGTTTTTTGAATATCGAAATCGGAAGGTAAGCCCACGCATTTCAAGGTAAGACTTGATTTCTATGGTGGTTAGATTTTCAGATTGATACAAGTTTTGATGCACCAAAGCGATTGAAAACACGCGGTCTTGCCCCGCTTTCATCAGTTTTTTAGTGGCTTCATCAGTTACTTGTCGGGCTTGTTTATCAAAAAGACCCGATATAATTTGCAGATTATTTTTAACCCGATGATGAATTTCTTTCAAAAGATTTTCTTTTTCGCCAAGCGACTGTTCCAATAAGGTTTTTTGTTCAGCAATTATTTTATTATCATTTTTAATACGCCGATAGACTGAAAAAGCGATGCCTACAAAAAGGACAAGCGCAATGTCCACAAGGAAATCGAAGCGTTGGTCTGTGGTGGAGAGTTTACGGAATGTTTCAACAGCCAAAGGCTGCTGTGAGTAGGCAACTTAGCTCAAACACAAAAAGAGGATTGTAAATAACTGTTTCATTTTTTTTGATTTTACGCTATAAAATCCAAGTCATAGTTTTTTGTTATTTACCCACATGAATTACACGAATGCCCTAAGTAAATCTGGTCAGTGTCTATATTATCCCGTAAACGTATATAGTGCCTTTCATTTTGAATTATATGATTAAAAATTATGTTTTCACGTGCCTATACCGTGTTAATTGAATGTTTTATCTTTGCTCAAAATAAGGTAAAATATTTTGAAAACTCACCAATTTAATGTAATTTTGTATGATAGATATTGAAATTGATGCACTCACAAACTCTATTAAAGATAGATTAACGGGTGAAGAATTTGAAACAGATATTATTGAAGCATCTTTTAATGACATTCAAAATCTTCAAGATTGGAATTTTGATTGGCAAAAAGAATTCAATAAATTTAAAGTTTATAAACTTATTCTTCGCCAAGAACCGACCACTATTCAAGGATTGATTAGCTTTCAATTGCGAAAAGGCTATGTTTATGCTTCGCTTATGGAAAGTGCTTCGTATAAAAATAGACAGTATATCGGCATAGGAGGTAATTTAATTGCTTTTGCAAGTAAAGTTTCATTTGAAACAAACAATGAGGGTTATGTGAATTTCATTGCTAAAACAGCTTTGATTGAGCATTATAAATTAACTTTGAAAGCAACGGTTATATCTGGTCAAAATATGGTAATAGAGCCTGCAAGTGCATTATATTTGGTTCAAAAATATTTCAAAAATTTTAAAATTCACTGATATGGTTGCCACAATTCAGTCTGTACAAAAACAAGAGTTTTTATTGCCTTCCGATGTTGATTTGTATATTAATAGTGGGCCACTGACCGAAGAAAATGAGCGTGTCGTGTTGGCTTTTATTAAAAAATCGAAAGCCAATCGCCGTCGTCGTGAACGTTATGCTCAAAAAAAGACATTGCAGCAAAAAAATACGACCCCTTCTCCAAAGGAATCCTTACGGACAGTATTGGCAGCTTAGTTTCAATGATATTAGAATGTAGTGAATCTACGCATCTACATTTGGAAAAACGTTTTTATAAAATTCATACTTTTCCTCAAACCGCATAGCCGCATACAAAGGCGAGGGCGAAGGCAAAGCCACACAAGCTTGTTCGGGATACCATTTTTGAAATATCTGCGCCACCGCTTTGCCTGTGCAAAATACGGTTTTAATCGTATTTTCTTTAAAAATGTGCTCAAATTCCCCTTGATTCCAAACAATATCTATCAAATCAGTATCCAAATTCGATTGGTTTTTACGCTTACAAGCTTGTATCACATCCAATAAACCCATGTTTAATTTTGCTAACAACTGCTTTTTACTATCTCTTGTGGGCAATTCTACCCCATATATTTTTTCCATAATACGCCAAAACTGATTGCGTCCCCCATAGCTGAAAGCCTGAATATCTGCTTCGTTTTCAACAGCAAGGCGTTGTGAAAATTGCCGCCCGGGAAATGTGCCCACTACTAAATAGTTCACATTTTGAGGGATGAAACTGCCGAAGGGGTGATATTCTAAGGTCATTTTAAATTGTTGATTTTCATTGTTTTATATAAAATATTAAAAATGCAACTGATAAAAATGCGTATCCACCGCCATCAAAGGAAAAGTGGCTGGTAAATCCTGTTTTTCAATCGGTGTGAAACCATTCCTTTCATAAAATCTAATAGCGGCTTCTAATCTGGCAATTGTGCCGAGATACAAAGCATTCATTTCCGCTTCTTTCGCTCTCTTGAAAAGGGTATTGAAAAGCGACTGTGCCACACCCAATTTTTTACCTCTATAATCTTTATGCACAAACATCTTGCGAATAGCGCCTTCATTTCCGCCTATATCAATCAGCGCAATTGTGCCTATTACATTTCCCATATCATTTTCAGCCACCCAAAAATCACCCTTTTTTATTTGATAAAAACTGGGAATATTGGCTAAATCGGGTTGGTCGGCAAGGGTAATAGGTACTTTAAATTCGTTCCGTTGGATATTGATAATGAGGTTTGAAATTTGTTCTTTGTGCGCTTCCTCGTAGGTTTTTATAGTCATTCTTGTTTTTTTTTACGAATTTATATTTTTGACATAATATATTGATTTTCAGTTATTTTTGTAAAAAAAACAACATGGATATTGAAAAAATACGCCAAATCTGTCTCTCATTCCCATCTGTCACCGAAGATATTAAGTGGGAACATGACTTATGTTTTTCTATTGGTGGTAAAATGTTTTGCGTAACGCCACTTTTGCCCGAAGGTGGTACGACTTTCAAAGTCACGGATGATGAATTTGAAGAAATATCATGTCGTATCGGTTTTCAGCCTGCCCCCTATGTAGCCAAACACAAATGGGTGATGTTGAAAGACAACACGCTTTTGACTGAATCAGAATGGCAATTTTATTTAAAACAATCGTATGATTTGGTGAAGGCAAAATTGCCTAAAAAGGTTCAACAAATCCTCTGAAACACACCCCTCCCGATATTCTCGGCACAGGTCAGTAAAATGATGATTTTCAGCGATTTAAACAAATTTTAAATACGTTACCAGCAGTTTCTCATGTAGAATATACACGAGATTTTCGTAGAGACGTTGCACTGCAACGTCTTGGCATATTAGCCTATTTTTTCGATTTTTTTGACCACAACTAAGACGTTGCACTGCAACGTCTCTACGAAAACCTCGGAATTATTTTACATTAGAAATCGTTGATATCCCACAACCACTGCCCCTATCAAAGCAGGTAACGCTTGCACATAAAAAATCCGTTTTCCTGCCGTCATTGCCCCATAAATGCCTGCCACACTGACGCACGAAAGAAAAAATAGTGCAACGTTTAAATGCCAATTTTCATCCGAAATGAAAAGCGACCAAATCAAACCTGCTTGAGGGGGGTCTATTTTCCACCCCAAAGCCGTTTTATAGAAATCAAATGACTGAAAATAACAATTGGTACAATCACCGAAGGCAACCACACAAACGGGAATTTCAAAACTCCAACATTCGGTTGCTCAAAAGCCCATTGTTGAAAAGGTGTTGGAGCAGATAAAATGCCAATCGTTACAATAATTAGGACTAAAACTAAGCATATAAT
>JAYUQN010000360.1:0-4618 GCA_043756725.1 Saprospiraceae bacterium | reverse complement strand
TACAGGCTTGAACGAGGTCTCGTTCTTGATGTTCTAACCCTAATACTAAATCCATGTTATGTGTGGATGTCTGAATTGGTTATGTTAGGTCTCGCTGTCTAAAATCTTTGAAAACTGTTCATCCATTGATAGAACAGTTTTTTTTCATTGTCGGGTGCAGATTAACCTTTAAACGTTCTTAAAAGACCTTATGCTGCTTTGACCTAAATTATGAATCGTTAAAATATAAGTCAAATATAACAGCTATCAAGCAATATGTATAAATTATGAAGGCTATTAACATACTAATAAGATTTTTCCTCTTTTTTCTTTGGCAATAATTTTCTTACATTTACCCGAATTTTACAATCAGCATTCAGCTTTAAGTCGTTGGTACAAATCAATTAATTTCCCGAATACGAATAGCTGAAAGTTATAAAAGGCACAATTCTGACTTTTACATGGCATTTACGTTCAGAAAACCTATAGTGGATAAGATGACTGACGAAGAAGTAGTTGAACGCATCTTGCTTGGTGAACTGCATTTGCAGGAATCACTCTATGACCGCTATTCGGGTAAAATTTTTCACAAGTGCCTCAGTATAATCAAAGACCGTGAAGCTGCCAAAGATTGTACGCACGATATTATGGTGAAAATATTCATGAAATTGGCAGATTTTAAAGGCAAAGCTGCTTTTTCATTGTGGGTACATTCTATTACGTACAATTTTTGTATGGATTATTTGTCTAAACAAAAACGTATGGATTTGGGTGATTTCAGTGACTACGAATATGAAAATTTAGCCAATGACGATACCGCGTTAGAAAATAAATTATTGCAAGACCTCAAACTCACGCAATTGGAAGAGGTTTTTGAAAAGCTCAACCCAGATGAAAAAGTTATTTTAATGATGTATTATCAAGACAGTATGAGCATTAGGCAAATTGCCGAATCCTTTAGTATCGGCGAATCCGCAGTCAAAATGCGCCTAAAACGCAGCCGTGACCACTTGGCAGAATTGATAACTATTTTAGAGAAAAAAGTAAGAATAGGATAGGATAATTGTAAATCTCAAAATCTGTCATCTGAAATGGAAAAACAAGATAAAAATTTAGCAAAGCTCTTTCAACAATTGGGTAATAAAAGTGAAACACTGACACCTCCCGATTTGAAAATCAAAGATGCCGTTTTCAGCACCATTGACTCAGCCAGTCTTGTAGCAGATATGATTGATTTATTTACTTTCAAATTCGTACAAGCTCAAGCCGAAGTTATCAACAGTGTGCCTGAAACAGAATACGGTAGCAATGAAAAAGAAAAACTTTTTATGTATTTAGCAAAAAAATACAAGGAAAACAAAGAAAATACTGAAGGGGGGTAAGATTTACTAAATTTTAAAAATTTAGTAAATCTTTAATTACTCAAGAAGGGTTTTGATTTTATTTTTATGAAAAATTTTTAATTTTTCATAAAATCAAAATCAAAAACCACCCTTTTCCTGTGCCAAGCTTGAAAAACAATCATTAGTTTTCTAAATGCCAAAGTAGAGTTAGCAACGCACAACTAAAAAACATCTTTCTATTAAAAATTTTATAAATAGTTGAAAATGGACGGCTTAAAAAGATTATCGGATTTATTTTTAGAATCCCTTCGCGTTTTTGGTGAAAAATTCATGGAAACCATTCCAAGTCTTTTGATTGCTATCATCGTCATTTTGATAGCTTGGCTTTTAGCAAGGCTCATATCAGGCGGCTTTGAAAAAGTGCTGAAAACGGTAAAATTTGACCAATTGTCTGAAAAGATAAAATTGACCTCTTTTTTAGAGCAAGCAGGTATCCGAACGACACCCAGCGCTATTATCGGGCGTTTCATATATTGGGTTTTTGTTTTACTTATCATTGCGTCTGCGGCTGAAACGCTTAATTGGACAGCTGTTTCCTACCAAATTCAACAGTTTTTAAACTATTTACCGAATCTGGTTACAGCCATATTAGTCTTTATTGTGGGGGCTTATTTGGCATCCCTCGTCCGTGATTTTGTCCGTAGTTCGGCAAGTTCATTAGGCATTAGCACAGGTAGGATTTTAAGCTCTGTTATTTATTACGTCCTATTTATTATGGTCGTTTTAACAGCTATGGAACAAGCCAAAATTGATACTAAAATACTCTCAGCTAATTTATTGATTATCATCGGAGCCATCATGCTATCAGGAGCCATTTCCTACGGCATTGCCTCAAAAGATGTTTTATCCAATATATTGGCAGGTTTTTTCAATAAAAGAACTTTTCAAAAGGGGATGGTGATTGAAATAGACGGTATCAAAGGCACTATTGTTGAAACCAATAATATTTGCGTGACCTTGCAAGTGTCTGATACTGAGCGTGTTGTGATACCGGCGCATCAGTTGTTGACGAGTAAGGTGAAGATAATACAGTGATTTTTCAAAATTATCATAAATGAAAAAATATGCTTTTTTACTTATTTTTTTGATGGTTTTACTGAGGGGGGTGTATGGGCAATCTGTTTCCAATATTTTACTTGATAATATTCCTATAAATAGTATAGATAAAATAGGATGGGTATTAATTTTTCAAGATGATTTTGACGCAGATAGTTTAAATACACAAAAATGGAATCCGCAAGAAGGCACTCATGGAACTGAATTGCAATATTACAGAAATAGGAAGGAGAATATATTTTTTAAAGACGGTTATTTACACTTTCGAGCAATTCAAGACTCTTTCAAAAGTATGCCTTATACATCGGGTATGATATTTTCTGCTATCAATTTTGATAAAGAAAGCCTTGTAGAAATACGTTGTAAAATTCCTAAAGGTAAGGGTTTATGGCCCGCTTTCTGGTTTTGGCGAGGTGCATGGGATTCTACTTACCAAGAGTTGGATGCTTTTGAGTTTTGGGGTGATAACACAGAGCGTTTTTGTATTAGCAATCATTATTGGGATGAAAAAAAGAAAACGGTTTCTACACATTTCAAATGGGTACAACCTAAAACAGCACGAGGGCAAAAAATTGATATGTCGCAACAGTTTTTCACTTATACAGCTTATTGGGATAGTAAAAATATTAAAGTATTACTGAATAATCGTTTGGTAGCTGTTTTAAAAGAGGATATACCAATTCATCCTTTCCCATTGATACTTAATCTTGCTGTTGATGGCGGGAATGGTAAAAAACCAGATAATAAAACCGTCTTTCCTGCTGATTTTATATTAGATTATGTTAGAGTTTATAAGCGTATAAAATCTTCTACAAATTGAACATGTTAAATTCGTCATTGTGAAAAACGTTATTAAATGACTTTGAATGTATCCCATTCTTATTTTTTACGTTTTAATACAATTCTGATTATTCCTATCTTGAAGGTTTTCAGGAAGGAACAAAACCTTATAAATGACTATAAAATCATTACTCTTTACCCTCTTCGTTTTCACCACAACCCTTTTAACAGCCCAAAATGTCACCGTTTTCGGCACTGTTACTGAGGGGGGGACAAATCAGCCGATTGAGTTTGCTGTGGTGTTTGTGAAAGACTTGAATAAAGCGGTTGAAACCAATATTGCAGGCGAATACAGTATTGCTATACCTGCTAATAAAGCCACGACTGTCCAAATCAGCCGTGTGGGTTATAAAGAAGCAAAAATAAACCTTGAAGCCATGCGCCCCAATACGCAAAGGCGCATTGATGTCACGCTTGTGGAAAGCACATCGCAGCAAGAGGTTGTGATAAAAGACAGCCGCATGCGTGATCAAGGCATGATACGAGAAGATGTCAAAGATTTTAGGCTTTTACCGACCACAACGGGCAATATTGAATCCGTTTTACCACACATTGCTTTGGGTACAAACTCGGGTTCGGGCGGTGAATTGACGTCTCAATACCAAGTACGGGGCGGTAATTATGATGAAAATTTGGTCTATGTCAATGATTTTGAAGTTTATCGTCCGCAGCTTATTAGGGCAGGGCAACAAGAGGGTTTGACATTTGCCAATGGCGATTTGGTACGCGATTTAAAGTTTTCATCGGGTGGTTTTGAAGCCCGATATGGGGATAAAATGTCATCTGTTTTAGATATAAAATACAAGCGACCTGACTCTTTGCGCGGGTCTATTTCAGGCAGTGCTTTGGGTGGTTCTGCGCATTTGGAAGGCAGTTTTAAGCTGGGTACTGAGGGGTATAGAAGATTCAGATATTTGCTCGGGGCACGGTATAAAACGACTAAATACTTACTCGGTTCTTTGGATGTAAAAGGGGAATATGTGCCCAATTTTGCTGATTTTCAAACGTATTTGACTTATGATTTGACTAAAAAATGGCAGATAGCAGCAATGGGCAATTACAATTTGAGCCAGTATAATTTTGAGCCACAAAGCCGCAATGTGGCAACAGGATTGATTAATTTCACTTTGGGTGTTCGCACTGCCTTTGAAGGACAAGAGCGGGATAAATTTATTAACGGCATGGGCGGCGTGTCCCTCACCTACTTGCCCGATAGAAAGCGCAACCCTTATTTTTTGAAGTTTTTAGCCTCTCGTTTTCAAACAAGTGAATCGGAAGGCATTGATATTATTGGTGATTATTTGATTGGTGAGGTTGAAACCAATTTGGCTAAAGACAAT
>JAYUQN010000359.1:0-4620 GCA_043756725.1 Saprospiraceae bacterium | reverse complement strand
GGAAACACCGTCAATACTGAGGGGGTATATTCTGTTACTATAAAATCCCCAGACGGGTGCGACAGCCTTATTATCACAGATTTGAAAATTGCACCTATATTGCAAACCGCCGTCAATGCGGCTATTTGTCAAGGTAAAAACTATGTTTTGCCCGATGGAAGCACCGTTAATAAGGAAGGCAAATATCCTGTCACCATAAAATCTCCCGACGGTTGCGATAGTCTTATTACTACTGACTTGAAAATTGCACCTACTTTGCAAATCACTGTCAATAAATTGATTTGTAAAGGAAAAAACTATGTTTTACCCAATGGAAATAGTGTCAATACTGAGGGGGTCTATGCTGTTACTATAAAAGCGCCCGACGGTTGCGATAGCATCATTATTACAGATTTGAAATTCACGATTCCTTTACAATCCACTGTGAATGCTGCTATTTGTCAAGGTAAAAACTATATTTTACCCAATGATAGTACTGTTAATAAAGCAGGAATATATCGTGTTACTATCAAATCTCGAGAAGGTTGTGATAGCTTAATTATTACAGATGTAACATTTACGGCTCCTTTACAAACGACCGTCAATAAAACAATTTGTAAGGGTAAAAACTATGTTTTACCCAATGGAAACACCGTCAATACTGAGGGGGTACATCCTGCCACTATCAAAACGCCCGACGGCTGTGATAGCCTTATTCTGACAGATTTGAAATTTTCACCTACTATAAAAAGCACGGTTAATACGGCTATTTGTCGGGGTAAAAACCATATTTTACCGAATGGGATTGCCGTAAATACAGAAGGGACATATCCCGTTACCATAAAAACCAATGAGGGTTGCGATAGCCTTTTGACAACGCTTTTGGCAGTCAATCCAACTTACACGTTATCACGCAGTGCCGTGATATGCAAAGGGGATAACTATACCCTGCCCAACAACCGTGTTGTGAATGCACAAGGTAATTATCCTGTTATTTTGCGTTCAAAAGAGGGTTGTGATAGCACTGTGACGGTTAATCTAACATTTATTCCGTCTGTTGAAGCCACAAATGATAGAATGTCGTTTACAGAAGACTTAAAAACTTTAGACATTGCGATAACGGATAATGATATATTTCCTAAAAATAGCAATATAAAAACGGACATCCTGACCCAACCCAAATATGGCAATGTGAAACCAACAGATAAGGGTCATTTTGAATATGAATTGACCCGCCCCCGCTTGCGAACAGATACTTTTAGCTATCGATTGTGCTATATCAATTGCCCCAATTACTGCGATACGGCTTTTGTTTTCATTGATATTCAAATTAAAGCGCCCCTTTCTGGTTTGAAGGGAATGGGCATTATTCCCAATGGTAATGAAGCGAACAGACGGCTTAGTTTCCCAGAATTGGACAATCCTAACCTATTCCCAAACAATGAGCTTGTCATCATCAATCGGTGGGGGCAAGTGGTTTTCAAAGCAAAGCCCTATCTCAACGATTGGGAGGGCAAAAACCAACACAGCCAAGACTTGCCAGCAGGAACTTACTACTACATATTGCGCTTAAATATTAATGAAGGGAAAATTGTAAAGGGAGATGTGACCATCGTTCGATAATATTTTCAACCCATTTATAACCCTAAATCCCCATTTGCTTCAATCTATATTATCAAAAATAACGGAATTATCGGCTAATTGGAACAAAAAACGTAAGTCATTGATTTTCAACGTATCGGATACTTTTAAAGTATCCGATACGTGTCGCTTTTCAAGCAATGTTCCAATTAGCTGATAATTCCGAAAAACAATAACTAAACCATGAAAAAAACGCTACCGATTTATGTCTTTTTTATGTATTTAAATGCACTAAATGCACAACAATTGCCGCTTTTCACGCAATATCGGGAATACCATACCTTGTTGAATCCTGCAGCGGTGAGTAATGACTATATAACGAAGGAATACAATATGTCGTTTGGTGCATCCATTCGGCGGCAATGGACAGGCATAGAAAACAATCCACAGACACAATTACTGCGGGGGGATTATATCTTCAAAGGCGATGCTGTAAGCCTTAATACGGGTGTTCATATTATCAAAGACCAAACGGGTCCAACGGGTTTTACGGGGGCGTATGCGCGCTTGGCAGGCATCGTTGGCAATACCGAAAATGGCGGTTTTTCAGCAGGTTTCAATGCAGGATTGGTTCAATTTAAGCTCAATGGGTCGCAAATCGAGTTTCCCGACCCAACCGATGCTTTGGCAAATAGAGACTATAGAACGCTGTACCCCGATGTCGGTTTGGGTATATTTGCTTACAAACGCATCAATCGAAGTGGCTTTTTAGATGGCGATAATATGTATGCAGGTTTTTCAGTACCACAAGTATTTGGTTTAGATTTGACTTTCAGAGAACAAAACAAGGATTTTACGATAAAGCGCATACCCCATTACTATGCTTTGGCAGGTTATTACAAATATCTGAACGATGATTCTTATTTTGAAGCCTCTGCTTGGCTGCGCTATGTAAAAAATGTGCCATTTCAAGCTGATTTCAATTGCCGCTATCAAATGAGCAGTTACTTATCAATGGGTTTAGGATATTCCACGAATAAAAGTATTCATGCAGAGTTTGGCTTGCTTTTGGGTGAAAATGTGGGTTGGCGTACGCATGCTATCAAAATCGGATATGGCTACGATATGCCTTTCAATACCATTTCACCGCATTTTGGGGCGGCACATGAGATTAATTTGTCGGTGGCGTTGGATAACTCGGGGCGTTGAATTGTTTAAGGAACTGGTGAAATAGATGATTTTTATCAAAAATCATCTATTTCACCAGTTCCTTAAATAACATTGACTCACTACAATTTTCTAATCACCCTCACTTCCGTTCGCCGATTCAATTGATGATGCTTATGTGATTGAGGTTTAGTAATCAACAACTGACGTTCGCCATAAGGGACTTGCTTGAGGCGTGAAGGGTCAATTCCGTGTTTTATAAAATAATTAGCTGCATTTTTTGCTCTTTTTTCAGATAAAATATCGTTATATTGGTCTGACCCTCGGCTGTCGGTATGGGCAACTAATTCGATGTACATGTCTGGGAAATTCTTTAAAATGGTTAACAACGAGTCGAGTGTTGCCGCAGCGTCTTTTCTGATAGCGGCATCGTCAAAATTGTAATAAATGTTGCTTATCTGAAAAACCGTTTCTTTTACAGTCTCGATTTTCGCAACAGCGGGTGTATTAACCACTGGCAGAGGTGCTGGAATAGCGGGCTTTATGTCAATGGGTGTATTATTGGCTTTCGCAACTGTCGGTGAATCATTTACTTTTTCATTTACTTTTTCATTTTCTTTCTCATTTACTTTTTCACTTACTTTCTCATTCACTTTTTCTACCACAGCTACTACTTGTTCGGTTTTATCTAATTTTTCAGGGAGCATAAAAAAGTAAATATCATCTTCTCCTGCCCCACCCTTGCGGTTTGAAGTGAAATAGCCACTTTTATTATCGGTTTCTAAAATAAAACCAAAATCGTCATTTTCACTGTTAAAAGGTACACCTATACTGTCCGAAGGGACTCCTATGGAGAGGGGGGTATTTAAGCTATTGTTGGGGAAATAAGCCTCTGCGCTGAACTTGTTGTCTAAATTAATTTTATAATAATAAATATCCAAACCGCCTTCACCTCCCGTTCTATTCGATGAAAAATAGAGCATTCCATCGTTGTGAACGTAAGGGAAAACATCATTTTTATCAGAATTGACAGTGGCTCCCAAATTCATGGGTTTGCTCCAACCATTACCTATTTTGTTGCAAACATATAAATCCATACCACCAAAACCCCCGGGGCAATTGGAGCTGAAAAACAATTGATTGCCATCAGGTGATAGAGCGGGATGGCAGGCATCGCTTTGTTCTGTATTGAGGCTCATTTTTTTAGGAACAGTCCAACCTTTATCCCCCAATTGAGATACATAGATTTTCATATAATCCACATCATCATGGGCATATTTGGCTTTTCCTTTGCGTTTTTTATGGTTATTGCGTGAAATATAGACTGTTTTAAAGTCTTTTTCAAACGTAACAGGACCTTCATGCACTTGACTCACCAACTCGTTGGCAAAAGGTTGGGGTTTACCCAATATGCCTTTCACATCGCGGCGAGCAATGAAAAGCGACATTGTTTTCTGATTAAACTTCTTATCAAATATTTTTTTCTTACCTGAAATTTCAGAATTTGACACAAAGACAATTCCATCTTTGTGAAAAGTGGGGCTAAAATCGTAAGTTGCCGTATTGATAATGCTGACATTGCTGATGCTCGCATTGCTGAAGGGTTGGGCAGAAAGTGTATTCACAAGGAAACACAGAGAAAATAAAACGACTATTTTATTAAGAATGCTCATTATTTGATAATTAAAAAAACAGTTATAGGAACAATTAGGAATTAAAAATTAGGAATTAGGAATTTTACAGTATTGATAATTATTCGTTTATGAACCATAAAATGAAAATTTATTGTTGCTATAATTTTTTGTGTGCAATAGGGCATTTTTTTCAATAACCTTGTTAAAATGAACCACGTAGAGACGTTGCAGTGCAACGTCTCTACAATTGCCCACGAAA
>JAYUQN010000358.1:0-4623 GCA_043756725.1 Saprospiraceae bacterium | reverse complement strand
CCATTTTTTGTCAAGGTGGGCGTGTCAATTTGACGGCTTCGGGTGGCACATCTTATAGTTGGACAGATGGCGCATCAACAGCAACCAATGCCAATATTACAAAATCGGGTACTTACACCGTGATAGTCACTCAAAATAATTGTGTCGCCTTCGTTTCGGCTACCGTCTCGGTCAATCCTAACCCATCCCTAAAAATGAGTTCCACATCCTCTAATGGCGCTAATGGCACTATTGGGACAGCGACAGCAACCGTAACGGATGGAAAGCCGCCTTATACTTATAAATGGAATACCAATGCCACCACTGCTGCTTTGACGGGCTTACGTTCTGGTATCTATTCTGTAACAGTAACAGATGCCAATGGCTGTATTAAAACGGCACAAGTGGAAGTCAGCAGTTCCACTAAAATAAAAGATATAGGCGAGTCCATCTCTTTCAGCGTCAGCCCTGTACCTAATGATGGACATTTTACCCTAAACTTAGAACTACCGACTCTGCAAACTGTACAGATTGAAATCTATAATTTATGGGGTCAAAAAATGGTGACTCACCTTGTATGGGGTCAATCCATTTCAGAACCCATTAATATAGCGCATTTGAGTACGGGTCGGTATTTGGTGAAAATTAAAATAGATTCGGGTATTGCTACAAAATGGGTGGTTATTGGCAAATAATGGCTGCCCTATAAACTATTCCTCAGCCGTATTTTTCATTTTCGATAATATGGCATAAGCTCCTTGTGTCACGATTTTAAGCGTTGAAATATCTGAAATGGAGAGCGGGGTAACTTGACTAAACATTTTATCCGTTACGCCCAATCCCACTTCCACCATTTCAAAAATGCCTTTTTCTTTTTCAATAAAAATGAAATGCTTGTTTTCAAAACGCACAACAGCCTCATTTGGCAGCGTCAGAGCATTGGTTTCTGTGGTTTGAATGTCGGCTGATAAAAACATGCCGGGCGAGAGTTTATGGTCTTCATTGTCAAAATGACAATGGACTTCTACGGCTCTATTTTCATTCAAATCACGCCCAATAAGGATTATTTCTGCCGTGTAATTTTTGTTGGGTATGCTTGGTATACTGACAGTGAGTTTTTGACCAATCTTTAATTTTGGAATATCCTTTTCAAAAACGGTTAAGTTCGCATGAATATCATCAGTGTTGACCAATTGAAACATCACATCCGTAGGCGCAAGGTATTTGCCAATATTGACATTCACTTTTGAAACATAACCATTGATGGGCGAATGAACTGAAACTGTGCGTGTCATGTTGTTTTCAGTCAAATTATCGGGATTGATACCAATTAGACGCAGTTTTTCAGCCAAGCCCTTTTGTGAAATGTGTTGCAAACGGTATTCAGACTGCACTTGTTGGAGCGTTTTTTCAGCATTTATTTTTTGCGTATTGAGTTCTTGCTGTCGTGCCAAGTCCAATTGAAGATAATCCAATTTGGCAGAAACGGTTAAATAATCTTGTTGCAATTGGATATAGGCAGCATCTTCCAACGTTGCAATCACTTGCCCTTTTTTAATAGGCATACCGGGTAGTAGGTGCGTATTTTTCAGATAGCCACCCAATGGGAAACTAACCGAAATGAGGTTTTGCGGGGGCACGTCAATAATGCCATTCACTTTTAAAATACCTTTTAAGGTGCGCATTTCCGCTTTACCAATTTGGATTTTACCGTTTTGCAATTGGGCATCGGTGAAATTAACGATGTTTTCAGCCGTTTTTTCGTCTGATAGGGGAGGTGTGTTTTCAACGGTTTTATTTTTACAACTCGTTGAAAATAAAGCAATTAGGATGATAAATTTTAAATTTTTCATTGATTGTATTTTAGATTTATTGAGCCACATTTTTTTGAGCTAAGATTTAGGGTAAGTTTTTTGAAAGATTTGGATTGGGTTTTGATTTTTTTGCAAAAAAAATCAAAACCCAATCAAAATCTTTCAAAAAACTTACCCTAAATCTGGGAACAAATCAAGGCAATTAAAATTCGTTAATTCGTACAATTCGTGGTTAGAAATTAAAAATAGATTTTATCTCAATAACGATTCGATTGTATTGGCGAATAGCCTCTAAATATTGCTGCTCAATTGTTAAAGCTTGGGCAATTGAAAAAGACCATTCGACATAACCGATTTCGCCATTTGTGCGACTGATATTGGCTATGTTTATCAGCTTTAGTGCTTGTGGCAGAGCCGTTTTTTCAAAATAGAGCACATTTTGTTCTTCTTTTTGAAACTGTTGAGCCAATAAACGAAAGCGGTTTTTTGCAGCTATTTCATGGGCTTGCAAGGTGCTTTGGGCAATTTGTTCTCCAATTTGAGCGGCGGCTATACGATTTTGTGTGGCTTTTTTAAACAATGGAATTTGTGCGCCCACTTGGAGAGTTGAAAACTGCGGTATAGCATTGTAGGTGTAATCTTTTGCCCCAAAAGTCTGTGTTCCTCGAACAGATTGCAGCGAGTAACCTGCTGAAAAAGACGGTGAAAGGTGGTCTTTTTCTACTAAAGTCTGTTGTTTTACCATTTCAATTTGCTGTTTCAAAAAAGCAAATTCGGGATGATTTTTAAGTAAATCAGCATTATTAGGCAATGAAAAAAGCAATTGTAAAGCGGTTTTTTCAGGTAGAAATACCCCCTCAGTATTTATGAGATTTTTCAACTGAATTTGATAAAAAGCAATATCGGATTCAAGTAGTTGTAAATGATGTGCAATTTGAGAGCGTTGTGTTTCTGCTGTTGTTTTTTCTAAAATACCTGTCTCACCCGTTTTCAAACGGATTTCTGCATTTTTCAAATTCGTTAAAAACAGAGAATCATTGCGCAACAACAAGGCTTTTTGTTCCAGAAGATAAAGCAATTCATAATAAACGGTATAAACTTGTGCCTTCACGTCTTGCTCATTTATTGACACCGTTCGGCGTTGCAGTTCTGTTTCCGATTTCAATAATTCGGCTCTTTGACGATAGGTTTTAGGCAATGAAAAAGATTGGGAGACAGACCAACGAGAATCAAAAGCGCGACTATTGATTTGCCCCAATTCAGCACCAAAACTCGTTTTAGGCAGGTCAAACGCTGTGCCTTCAAGTTGTTGCATTTGTGTTATTTTCAAACGTTGTGGCTTGAGGGTAGCATTATTTTCAAGCGCAATTTGTAAGGCTTTTTCAAGTGTAATCGGTTGACTATTAGGCAATTGTGCATAATTTACATTCAATATAGCCATAAAAAACAAGCCTAAAAGGACTGTTTTTGATTTTATACTGTCCGCAAGGACTCCTGTGTCCAAAGGACTCCTTTCGGAGGAGAGGGGGGGCTTGGGCTTTGTTTTTTCAAAAATCAAATACAAAATGGGTAAAACAAACAGCGTCAAGAGTGTAGCAGTTAGTAAGCCCCCAATCACCACAGTTGCCAACGGGCGTTGCACTTCTGCGCCTGCGCCATTGCTCAATGCCATCGGTAAAAAGCCTAAAGAAGCCACCGCTGCCGTCATTAAAACGGGGCGCAAACGGGTACGAGTGGCTTGCAAAACAATGCCTTTCAGATAGGCATGACCTTCGCTTTTCAATTGATTGCACTCCGTAATCAAGACAATACCATTCAAAACGGCTACGCCAAATAAAGCGATGAAACCTATGCCTGCCGAAATCGAGAACGGCATATCGCGCAACCATAGGGCTAAAATGCCGCCAATAGCAGATAAAGGAATAGCTGAAAAAATCAATAAACCTTGCTTTATTGAGCCAAAAGCAAAGTATAAAAGGATGAAAATCATTAAAAGGGATACGGGAACAGCAATGGATAGCCGTTGTTTAGCAGCCACTAAATTTTCAAATTGACCGCCATACGTCACGCGATAACCTACGGGCAATCGGATTTGTTTTTCAATTTTACTTTGCAATTCCTGCACCACAGTTTGTATATCTCTCCCTCTGACATTAAAACCAACCGTTATACGGCGTTTGGCTTCTTCCCGTTGAATTTGATTGGGACCCTCTTTTATCTCCACTTTAGCAACCATACTGAGGGGTATCTGCTCGCCTCGGGGCGTGGGAATGAGAAGGTTTTGAACGTTTGACAGGTCTCTGCGTTCATCACCTGCAAGACGAACGGCAATGTCAAAGCGTTTTTCACCTTCATAAATTTGACCTGCAACTTCGCCTGCAAAAGCGGTTTTCAAAGTGCGGTTAATATCTACAATATTCAAACCGAAGCGGGCGATAGCCGCACGGTCATACGCCACCACGATTTGAGGCAAACCCGTAACCGTTTCAACGTATAAATCCTTTGCACCTTCTACACCATTGACGATTTTACCCAATTTTTCAGCATAAACAGCGAGGGTATCAAGGTCTTCGCCGAATATTTTACAGACCACATCTTGGCGTGCGCCTGTCATCAATTCGTTGAAACGCATTTGAACAGGGTATTGAAAACCAGCCGTTACGCCCGGTACAGCTTCAACGGCTTTTGACATTTTTTCAGCCAATTCATCAAAAGTTTTAGCACTTGTCCAATGTTCTTTATCTTTTAAAATAATCATCATATCACTGGCTTCTATGGGCATAGGGTCGGTTGGTATATCACCTGATCCAATTTTGGTCACGACTTTTTC
>JAYUQN010000357.1:0-4629 GCA_043756725.1 Saprospiraceae bacterium | reverse complement strand
ATCATTTTCAAAATTGTAAAGCATTGATTTTTCCCTTCCGAAGGAATGCCTATGGCAAAAGGGATGCCTTCGGCACAACGCTTTCTTAATTCATCATTTATAATTTATCCTATAGGGATTCCCTCGGAATAATTCATCATTTCCTTATTTAGTATCTCCAAAAGTATAAATCAATTTAGCAATAGCGCGCCGCCCAATCTGTGGGAAGTTTACAAAGGCGCGATAGGGGCTATCAAACAAGTTCATGCAAGCCAAATCAAGCGATAAACCATTTTTCAACTTATAGCCGACCCCTGCATCAACAATGTTTTTAGCGGCAACAGTACCTGAATATTGACCCAAATTGGCTTCAAAAGCATCATCATGTTGAAAGGATACATTGCCCCGCCAGCCAAAATCGGGTGCGTAAATAGCCCCAAATCTAAATTTGGTTTTAGGTATATTCAAGGCATACAACAAACCAGAACCTTTGGCTTCCCCTACTTCTTCTTCAAAGAAATAGTTATCATTAACAGCTGAAAGGTTGGCAAAAATGTTGAAATCAGCGTTGAGGGCATAACCGATACTAATATCCGTGCCCCAATAGCTCAATTTACCAAAATTGCGGTACCCTGCTGCGCTATGCACCATACCATCCACAGGCACACCATCTGTTTCAACAGCCCCAAAAATAGGCGAAAGCGGTGCTATTTGAGCCGCAAAAGCCGTACCCCCTTGTCCATAAGCCCCACCAACGGCTATTCCAATTTGAGCCGCCGTTGCCGCCGCTTGGGCAGCAGGCATACCGCCAGCGATGAGTGCCGCCTCTAATTTAGGGGTGACCATAGCTTTCACGGAAGCATTCAAATCATTGGAAATATTTTGGTCAGAATAACGAATAGTAGGACTAATGGCTGTAAAATTGGTAAAACCTTTTGTACTGATGCGCCACCAGTCTGCACTGATACTCAACCGCTTATTGATAACGCCTTTGTAGCCAATTTCAAACGATTTTTCTTGCCGTATTTGAGCAGGCGCCACATTAGCAGGTGCTAAGGGCAAGCCTGTAAAAAGATTATATCCTGTAAATTTACCCGATACACCTTTGGGCGCATTGGCAGGGTCTGTCAAAATTGTCCGTACCAATGGAAAGATATTGGCAGGTAATTGCGCTTGTAGTGACGTCAAAATATTAGGTGTCACGGCTCCATAAGGAATCGCTAAAGGCAACCCCTGTGTGCCATACGGCAAATCTGGGAAACCGGGTGCTGTAAAATCAATCATCGGATTGGCGCTAAAGTTTTGAGGCGTTTTCAAGCCTTTGAGCCACACATCGAATAAGCCTGCTACGGGCGTTGAGACAGGAAAATCTATATACATTGTCAAACCATCGGGTGCAGAACTGGCTATATTATAAGATGTTCTGAACGTATGTTCGGGCGTTGCTTTATAGACTAAAGCCGCCCGCGGCGAAAAGGTTTTAGAATCTATGAAGTTAAAAGCATCATACCGTCCTGCCAAAACCAAATCTAATTTTTTTGACAATTCATATTTGCCTTGTGCATAAGCCCCCATAATCACGTAATCATCTTCCTCTTCAAACCGACCATAAACGCGGTGTTTGGTATCGCTGATGGCTTTTCTATAATCTGCACCGACCGTAATGTTGGCATTTAATATCTTTGGCACATAGAAATTGTATTGTAATTGCCCCTCTAATTGTTTTCTGCCAAGTATCGTGTTATTGCCTGTTTGATACAAAAATGTTGACTTTTTTGACGTGCCAACGTTGTTATTTACATAAAAAACTTGTGCAAAAAAGCCGCCTTTTTGAATGCGCGCTTGTGTCCAATAATCGGTTGAATTGGTTAAACCCTCTCCTTGCGAATTGTAAAAAACAGAAGAAGCCGTGTTTGTACCCCCCGATAAAACCGCTTTGATACCACTTTGCGGTCGCCATTCCAAAGTGCCATTGATAGTTGAGTTGTTCCAATCATTTTGCATCATATTCCCGTCATTATCAGGGTCTAATTGTGCTTTTGTCAATAAAACAGGGGCTTTAGATTGGTCTGCTGCCACCACCCCTTTATCGTTTATGATGGGGTCAACAACACTTGTTTTAAACTTGGCTGTTTGTTTCGTGAAAACGCCTGCACTTGTTGTGCCTTCGTTGCCATCAAGGGTAAATTCATCACCTTGTTTATAAGAGACATTGAGTTTAAACCCTATTTTTCTATCTTTTGAAGCCACAGCATAACGCGCCGTAGCCCCTAAAGTGGCTTTTTGACCGCCTATCAATTCAATCGTTGTGCCGGGGTAATCAATAGGGCTTTTTGAAATAAAATGCACCACGCCCGTTGTCACGCCCGGTCCATAAAGAGCAGAACCCGGTCCGCGAACGATTTCAATTTTTTGTAAATCAATACTGTTTAAGCCCGAAGCATCCGATTGAAAAGTGCCAAGCCCAGGACTAACTAAACTCCTGTAATCTAAAATAGGAAAAACCCCCGTTCCGAATAGACCCGAAGCTCCCCGCATCTCAATATTCATTCTTGTGGCAGATTGCTGTTGGATTTGCACCCCTTGAACATTCGCCAAATCCCGCAAGGGATTAATGGAAGCGGAGGCTGCTAAAAGCGTTTTTGCACTGATAACAGAGACCGAAGAGGGCGCATTTAGTATCTTCTCAGCCCTTCTTGAAGCCGACACAATGACTTCTTCTAAAGCGGCGGCGCTTTCTTGTAAAATAATGTCGAGTGTCGTCGCTGCCGTGGTGACATCAAAAGTTTGGGCATCGTAGCCGATAAAACTAATCGTGACTTTGAAAGGAGGCTTCTGAGTGACAGGAAAACTGTATGCGCCATAGACATCGGTAATGGCGCCAAAGTTTGTGCCAACCGCTTGAATGCTTGCCCCCACAAGAGCTTCCCCTTTGGCATCCGTAACTTTCCCGCTTACAATTGTTTGTGCCCACCCTTGCTTAACAGAAGCAGGGTCTTCAGGATAGTTTTCAGTGGGCGTTTGAGCATAAGTTGTAAGTTGCCCTAAAAGAATGGAGAGAAGGAGTAATTTTTTCATTGTCGCTATTTAGTTTCAGCGACAATATTAGGCTAAAAGGTGAATATTAATTCTAAACCCCCTCAGTATTTTTGGTTTTTTGTAAAAAATTTCGTCCCCTATCCGCATCAATCTTGATAAAAAGAAGGGAAACGTAATTTTTACAGGTTATAAATCATAATTTTTGAATTTCTAATCTAATAATTAACCTTGACAAGCCTGTTTTTTTTGGGGAACTTTGTCAGAATTACGTGTCAACCTCTTTCATTTGAAAGCCTCCCCGCCTGCGTAATTGAACGATTTATAACATTTCAAAACAAACACATGAGCAAAAAAAATTGGGTAGTCCGTCCAAGTTCGGGGCTTGATGGGCACGTTTATTACAATAAAACAAAGGGGCTGTTTACTGAAACACGCCCCCATCAAATAGCAGATGAAGCGTTTCACACGTCCTCTTCCTACTTGCCAATTGCGCCGATGAAGGTCTATTTTGATATGACCTATTTATGTAATTTGAATTGTAAACATTGCATCACCAACTCTTCTCCGTGGAAGGATACGAGAAAGGAATTGCACTCAAACCGCATTTTTGAAATTGTGGATGAATTGGCTGAAATCGGTGTTTTAGAAATTGCCGTAGGCGGTGGCGAGCCGTTGGTGCATCCGTATTGGTTTTTTATTTTCAAACACATCACCGATTTGGGTATAAATCTGACCATCACCACAAATGGTTTGTTGCTCAACGAGCGCAATTTACAGTATTTGAGAAGTGTGAAACCCTTTGAAGTCCGCATTTCATTCGATGGCGGTCGCACTTTACACAACACCATTCGCGGGCGCGATACGTACGATAAAGCTTTGAAAGGCTTAAAAAATTTGGTGAAAAATAAACTCAAAGCCGCAGCTCGTTTCACCTATTGCAAAGGTGCAGAAGATGAAATGGAACAGCTTTTTACTGATATTGCTGAAACAGGTTGCAAAACGCTGAAAATTGCGATGATAAAAAACGCAGGTCGGGCTATCAACAACCCCGAATTGCTCGCCCCCATGCCCGATATGGATACCGCTCATTGGTTTCTTGGTTTGGGTAAAAAAAATGGTATAAAAGTGCAATTATCAGGCGATGATTTCCCAATTTCGTACCTCCAAGCCCATGACCCTAAACTGCGAAATGAAGACCGTAAAAACTGTGGCGCAGGTTTTGAAACCTGTTATATTTCACCTTATGGGCAAGTTTTTAGCTGTGTGACCATTCCCACAATGGAGTTTGGTCAGTTGCACAAACAGTCTTTTTTGAGTGTTTGGCAAGGTCAAAAAGCCAATAATTTCAGAAAAGAAGCAATGGGTTGTTCAACATGTCGGTTGTGCGATAGTCTGAAATAGTTTTTGGTTTTTGGTTTTTTAATATGGAGACTAATTCTACTTTGGCACTCTAAAAAAGCCTTAGCAACCCCCTACCCCTGAAGGGCAATGCCATTAAGCTAAGGATCTATAGTTCAATTTATTCGGGGTTTATGTAGAGACGTTGCACTGCAACGTCTTAAGTTTAGCAAGTTTTCGCCATAATCAAGACGTTGCAGTGCAACGTCTCTA
>JAYUQN010000356.1:0-4639 GCA_043756725.1 Saprospiraceae bacterium | reverse complement strand
CTTGGCTTCGGCTTCGTTCAACATAAGCCTGTCGCTGACTACTCGTCAGCTACAGGCTTATTTTTTCGCTGAAGTGTTTTATTTTTTTTATTTTTTTTCTTCAACACGTAGTTGTGTATTTTTTTCTGTCAAAATCCAGTTTTGTTTTTTCAGTCAACACGTAATTGTGCTTTTTTGTCAAAATCTGATTTGATTTACCCCCCTCAGTATTTTTGCCATTTTTTGACCAATTTTGCTTGAAAATCACTCGAAATGTCGCCAAATTAAGTCTGAATGTTCATCAAGTATCGCCCGAAATGTCGCCAAATTAAGTCTGAATGTTCATCAATTATCGCCTGTAAACTTGGCCCAATAAGTTTGAATGTTCATCAATTATCGCCCGTAAACTTTGCCCAATAAGTCTGAATGTTCATCAATTATCGCCCGTAAACCTCGCCAAATAAGTCTAAATAGTCATCAAATATCGCCTGTAAACCTCGCCAAATAAGCCTGAATGTTCATCAATTTTCGTCCGAACCCTCGTCAAATTAAGTCTAAATGTTCATCAATTTTCGTCCGAAACTAACTCAAAATCTGTATCGGTCTGTCAATTACCCCCCTCAGTATTTTTGCTTTTTTTTAACTATTTTTGCTTAAATATCGCCTAAATTTACGTCAAATACCTCCATATTAGGCTTATTTCCTGAAAAATGATTAATTTATAGCAACAATATTACAGCATAAAAGTAGGTGGATGTATGTCTATAAGTTTAAGAAGTGAGCGTTGATTGACAACTCCTTTCCGATTTAAACGGAGTAATTCAATCGTAGCTCTACCAGTGGCTGTTTTACCTATTAGTCTCAAATTATCCTCATTCCATTGGAAGTGATTACTCCATTTATCTAAACGTGGGTTATAGAGTGGACAAAGTAGGCTCGTTATTGGGTCATAAAAGAACATTTTATCTGACTTATACACATTGCAGCCACCACAACAACGGGCAAGGTTTAAGAAAATCGTAAGTCCACCTAAGCAAGTAGGCAATATATGGTCAAATTGAAAAAAATCAATTGAGTAATCTGCTGGGCATAGACAATATTCACAATAATCTTGAGATATTTCTAATATCTGCCGCTGTATTAATACAGGAATATATTCAGCCATTAGCTGTCATTGGTTTAGTTAATTCTAAGGTTTTCATCAATTGTGGCAAGGTAATATTACGAAGTTGAGATAGCTCAATTAGGTATTTGAGCCGTTTCACACGAATTTTCTCTTCTTCTTCTACCAATTCCATGAGTTCAGTCTGTTCACTATCAGATACAGTTTCCATTTCCGATTTATAAATAAGTTTCTGATAGCGTTCTCTTTTTGATTTCTCCAAAACAGTTCTCGTGATTTTATCTAAAAGTACTGTATCACGTAAACTTTTATCTGATGTTCTTTTACGTGTTACTATTGCATTTAGTTGATGAATAATAGCCTCTAATTCTGTAAGAGGCATTTGAGAAGCATTATATAATAAATTTTGAGCATCCATATTTAAATAAAATTAATAACATGATAAAAAACAAGCTAATTTTTAGACAAAGATAGCCTTTTATGTCAAAAAATCAAATCTTTAAAGCTGAAATCTTCACTTAATTTGCTCAATTTATCAATTTCACTTCCTTTTGTTAAATCGAAGCACGGGGGCTTTTTTTGATGTCGCCGAACGGTTGCACTCCTGCATACCCGCCGCGTTGGGCTTTGTGCGTGGGCTTTTGCGGCGGGTTGGCAGGAGTGCGGTGTTCGATGCAGTGTTTTATTTTTTTTATTTTTTTATTTTTTTGTAGTCGTACTACCCCTCAGTATTTTTGCCATTTTTCGACTATTTTTTTCTTATGTATCGCCTCAAATTACGTCAAGTCTGCCAAAAAAGTATTTATGATGAAGGGGGAATTTGGAACTCGTCCACCTGAACTAATGCTCAAAAATAGCACAAAGTTGAGTTACTTTCAACTGCTTCATAGTATTCCGTCTGTTGGCACAAATGTTGATTAATTATAATTTATTTCCACGCCATTTCCAAAAAATCAAGCTCTTTTTTGAACGCTGCTTCTTTCAAAATTACATTATCACCGAATTCCATAGTATTACCAGTTTCTTTGTTGTAGGCTTTCCATTCAGGCAAACCTTTGCCATTTGGATTGCCATTTTTGGCGAAATTGACCCAGTAAGACGCCATTTTATTTTCTAAATCCCAGTCGGTTTGTTGCCACGGGCGATGCCATTTTTTGAGGGTATGCAAAGCATAAGGAACTTCGTAAGAATGAAATGCACCATAATTGGGAAAATTAGGCTTATCTGGTGGCACATGACTAAATTGATACAAATATGATTTGCTTTTTTTATTGAAACCTGCCCACAAATGAGACGGCACTGCCCTAAACTGAAACATCGCTAATTTAGTTTTTAAAGCCACTGCTTCTTCATCGGTTTTAGCTGAAAAAATATTTAAAAATGCATCTGCTTTATCTCCAAAATTGGTTTTTGCTTCATTTCTATAGTTTTCAAGAGTAATTGGGGCGATTTCACGTATAGCTCCATCATCCGAAGTCCATCCAGTTAGAAGAGGAACGTCGTTATGCAAACCTTTTTCAAAATTTTGCATCAAATTTGTTGGTAAAAAATACCCGTCTAAAATAGAGTTGTTGCTAAATGTGTTACCACTCAAATTTTGCAATTCGATAGCCGATTTATTGCGTAGTTCTGCTATCGAATTTACCCCTGCTTTTTGCATAAATTTTATTCCTTGTTGTTCAGCATCTGCCAAATTATTCCTCTTGAAATTCGATAATAAACCGCCACTTTGTGCTATTGCTTTATGAAACAAGCCATTTGCCAAAGGAGATGCCACCAAAGCACAGACACTAACTGCACCAGCCGATTGCCCTGCAATAGTTACGTTATTTGGGTCGCCTCCGAAGGCTGCAATATTTTTCTGAATCCAGCGGAGGGCTTCCATTTGGTCTAAATAGCCATAATTTCCCGAAGCATTATAGCCCGACTCTTTGGTCAATTCGGGGTGAGCCATGAAACCTAAAACACCCACTCGATAATTGATGCTTACAAAAACAACGCCTTTTTTTGCCATTTCTTCACCATCATAAGTCGCACAATTTGCCGACCCGTGCGATAAGGCACCACCATAAATCCAAACAAAAACGGGTTGTTTTTCTTTTTTTGCTGTTGTCCAGATATTTAGATACAAACAATCTTCACTGGGAGGCTCTGGCAAAGGTTGAAATTCTTCTGTCCAATATGTTATCGGGCGTGGTAAGATTTGCATCGGACTTGCTGAAAACTCGGTGCATTTTAATATTCCAGTCCAGTTTTTGGGTGCTTGGGGTGCTTTCCAACGTAAATTACCAATTGGAGGTGTGGCAAATGGAATACCTTTGAAAATACGAATATTTTCTTTTTCATAACCTTCAATTTTTCCATTGGCTGTTTTTGCCGTTTTTTGAGCAAATGCCGAAAAGGCAATAAGAGTTAAAAAGAGTAGTATTTTCATTGATTAATAAATTTGTAAAGAGTTTGTCCATAAAAATTAAAAATTTTACCAATTTTACCATTGATTACCGCCCGAAATCAAGTGATATGAAGTTAAATGGTAATAAATTCTAAATTTAAGTATTCGTTATGTAAGTGGTTGAAATCTTTATCCGTTGTTAAAAGGGTAGCATCTAAAATGGATGCTGTTGCCGCTATCCATAAGTCATTTTTACCCATATTTCGGGCTGTCATCCCAAGCGGTCTGCCTATTATTTTGTCATGGCTGAAAGCATCTATTTCTGCGTATCTCTCTATTAAATCCACTGCATTGATGTCTGTTATTAATAATTCATCTAACAAGTTATCAATTTTGTCTAAACGTCGTTGTCCCCAATGGTTAATTTTGGCAAGAGATCTTATTTCACCAACAGTGACAACGGAGATTATGCTTTCGTTTATAGTCGAATCCAACGGACGATATTGTTGGTCAATCCAAATTGACAATTCAGTACCTCGTAGATAATGAAGCAATATATTTGTATCTAAAACGTATCTCATTGGCTTAATTGAGAAAGGAGTAATTCAATTGGTTCTTTAATATTGATTTCTTTAATTAATTGGTCAAATCGTTCCCGATTAACACCTTTATAGTTTTTAGCTTTTTTTATAGCATCAAGGTCAAGACGCTTTTTTATAGGGCGATTTATTGTTCTCAATAAATCTCTTGTTAAGTTAGACTTTTTATCAACTTTATCATCTAATACAACATGAATACTTTCTAAATTCAATGTCGTGAAGACATGAAGGAGTTGCGCTACTTCGCTTGGATTGCCTATTTCTATTGTTAATCTCATTTTATTTTTTATTTTTTTTACAAATATAGGCTATTTTCTGAATTCTCAAACATTTTTAATATTGCTTGTGTATATTTTTCTAAATTACTTCCTTTCGTTTAATTGACGAACGGGACTTTTCTTTCATTGCATCGAACGGTTGCACTGCCGCATACCCGCCGCTTCGAGCTTTGTGTGTTGGCTTTTGCGGCGGGTTGGCGGCAGTGCGGTGTTGAACAAAGCCTACCAGCAACCCCAAAACAATTAACCCCCAATACTGTAAAAGTAG
>JAYUQN010000355.1:0-4643 GCA_043756725.1 Saprospiraceae bacterium | reverse complement strand
GAAATTATACCAAAAAGGTCAATCACAGCAGTTGAATTATTGCAAATGGTCATGCTTCCATCCAAACCTGCATTCACTTGCCGTGAAATAGTCACTGTTGCTATGGCATCATCAAGACCCACACAAGGTGATACGCTGTTGACAAGGTATTTGAAACTCGAACTCGTTGCGCCGAATGATGGGGTAAATTCACCTGTTGTTGCATTAAAAACACCGCCTGTACCCGTCAATCGTGTCCATGTGCCCCCAATTTGTTCGCCCGATATTAAAGCGAATAAATCAATAATGGCTGTTGTGTTGTCGCATATTGAAAGACTACCATCTGTGCCCGCATTAGCACTGGGAATAATATTTACAGTAGCTAATGATTCTGCATCTTGACAAGGAGCAGAGGCAATTATGGTATAGCGAAACGTAGAATTTGTTGCACCAAGTGAGGGCGTAAAAGTGCCTGCTATGGCATCAAATAAGCCGCCAGAACCCGTTCGTCTAACCCACGTTCCCCCACTTTTTTCACCCGTAATTAAGCTGAATAAATCAATTGTGGCTGTTGCGTTATCGCATATTGTGGTACTGCCGTCTAAGCCCGCTGTAACAAAAGGTGAAATATTGACCGTCACGATGGATTCATCGGTGCCAGCGCAAGGCGAAAAACCCGCTACGGTGTATTTGAAAGTAGAAGTTGTGGCACCGAGTGAGGGAGTAAAAGTACCCGCTATTATATTAAAAACACCGCCTGTTCCCGTCAATCGCACCCAACCCCCTCCGCTTTGTTCACCTGAAATGACACTTCTCAAATCAATTTCAACTGTCGAATTATCACAAACCGCCGTGCTGCCATCATTTCCTGCATTGGGCGGTGAAATGATATTGATAGCAACCCGCGACTCATCGTTAGGACAAGGCGAAGTGCCTATCAAAGTATATCTAAAAATAGAACTTGTCATATTTGCCGCTGTGGTAAAAGTACCTGCTGTGGCATTAAATATGCCGCCCGAGCCTGCTGAACGTGTCCAAGTGCCCCCACTTTGCTCACCCGTAATTAAATCAAAAAGGTTGATAGTTGTTGTAAGGGTAGCATCTTTACAAATATTCATACTGCCATCTTCGCCCGCATACACGGCAGGGAAAACAGTGACATTGAAAGAACTCGTGACAACAGGACATGTGGCATCGGCATTAACAGTTGTCAAAGTCAAAGTCACCGTTCCACTTTGGATGCCTGCGGTATAAGTGCTGGTTAAAGCATTAACATCGCTGAAAGTGCCACTCGGCGCGCTCCAAACACTCCCTATGGCAGAGCCACCTATCACGCCTGATAAGGTTAGCGTTCTACTGGAACAAAGCGTTTGGTCAACACCTGCATTCACCGTTGCTGTTGGTGAAACAATAATATTGACTGTGAAACCAAACTCAGGGCACTCTGGCTCCCATTTCAAGGTAAAATTGCCCGCTGTTGTGGGGTTAAAAGTGGCTAATTGGATATTGGGATTGTTTAAAAAAGGGACACCCGTTCCCGTCCATCTGCCATTTATAGCAGGGGATGTGAATGGAATTTTGAAAGGAGATGAATTTTGACAAACTTTGAAATCAAGCGGGTCAAGCGGTACAAGACAATTCTCTGTTATGGGTTTAAACGTAATGGATTTATACACCCGCGCTGAATTCACATCAAAAAGAGATATGCCAATCGGTCCATCGAATACAATATTATTGACGCCGTCGCGGGCTAAGCCTGTACCACACGCACCTTTCATACCCACGCTGCCATTTACCCCGTTTTGCTTTTGCTCCACAACAGGCAACAAATCGGGTCGCCCAGCTATATCGGTTGTGAAATCAATGTCTTTATAATTGAACTTTATAACAGAAGAATTTTCAAAAATAACGACGTTAAAAGTGGCTTTCATGGGGTCAGTATTCAAATTGCTACCTGTGATATTGTCCGCAGGCGAAACGCCATTCCATTGTATGATCAACATACGGGTTGGCACACCGTCGAGGGTCGTGTTTTTCACCAAACAGTTTATAGTGCCCATGCCTTTTCGCCATTCATCCCACCACGGGGCAATAATTTGAGGTATTGAATTAAATTTTCCTTGATTGGTGCTGGGTAAAACAGCCGTAGGACTTGCATTGACCAATAGCGCACCATCCGCACCCAAGCGCAAGGACGTTACTTGTTTACAATAAAAATTGAATGTGAAACCTGTGGGTAGTATTTCTTTTGTTTCATCATCACCAAAATTGATTTTAACAGAATTGGGCGTGGTGGATTCAACACATTCGTCCATCGGAATTTCAACATCCAACTCTATATGGGCATCATAAAACAAAGACGTATAAGGCGAAGGAGGACATTGAGAAGAGGGTGCTAAAACCGTTGAATTATCGTCTTTTAAAAGCACCAAATTTTTTATCCCTTTATTGAACAATTTAAAATCTGCCGTGATAAGCGGATTTATAATATTAAAAACCATTTTACCGACTTTTAAACCAGATGTGGGTACATTTTTACCTGCTCCCACTGCGCCAGTATATGTGGCAGAGAAAGCGATAGTTCCCAAAGAAGGCGATGAAACGCTTGTGCTATACGTAGCAGGCAAAGCAGAGATGAATTGGATAGGATTGACAAGCGAGATAGAAAGTGGATTGACTGAAAATTTTGCCGCCGTATTACCCAATCTGAAAGGCGATGAAGGCGTTAAAATTATATCCACTTCTAAGGTAGTACCCACCACTGTTTCATTAAATTCGTAGCAATACGTTTGCGCCAAAAGCGTTGTTTTAGCTAAAAGACTGCCTAAAACAAAGATAAAAAAGGTGAAAAAGCTGCTGAATGTGTACTTTTGTTTCATGAAGTATGGAATATTTAAGTGTGAATTAATGTAGGCTTATCATTGTAGCCCCAAAAAAAACAGAAGACACCCCCTCAGTATGAAGGCATACAAAAAGACAAAATGGGTCTGTTTTTTATAATTAAAAAGTAAAATCTGGGGGGATAGCAAGGAAAATTAAGTTTTCTAATATCACATTACACGGATTCTTAGCCCGTTTTCTTTGTTGCTGTAATTTTTCGTGGGCAATTGTAGAGACGTTGCAGTGCAACGTCTCTACGTGGTTCATTTTATCAAGGTTATTGAAAAAAATGCCCTATTGCACACAAAAAATTACAACAACAAATTTATTTGTAGAAAAAAGAAATTTTTTATATATTTGTAAATTGATTAATCTTAAAATCTTCTGGCAATTCGTAAGCCTTTTCACTACACATTTAAGTTAAGTAAAAATTAGACACCGTAACACGTATTTCGAAAACCATATTTATATAATCCAAACCGTGATTTTACCAAAATGAATACGCCTAACTTACACCTTGTAGGATTAGCGGCGAGAAAATTACACACGCCTTTAAGTCCTTTCCAATCAAAAATTAATTTTTTCACGACAAAACAAACGCTTTTGAGTGTCATTTTCATGACAACATTGTCCTTCTCTTCTGTTTTTGGACAAGACCTCAAACCCGTTGCGCGCAGGGTACACGAAGCCTATACAAACAACAGGGTATTTTCTGACGTCTCCTTATTCAACCCACAACCCGATGCGCCGCAACGATTTTCAAAATTATGTGCCGAAGTCACGGTTGCTGATGTGGCTGTAAACGAGCTTAAACGGGTGAATACGATGCCCATGAGTGCCCTTCGGCTCAAAATTCCTTACAAAGGTGAAAATTTGACGGTTGATTTGGTCGAGGTGGCTAATCTTTCAGACGATTTTCAAATGCTTACAAGTGAGTCGAATGGCGCACCTGTTAAATATGCCAAAGGCAAGTATTATAGAGGCATATTAGCGGGTGATGATAATTCTATTGCCACTTTCAGTATTTTCAAAAATGAGGTGATAGGACTTGTTTCTATACCCCAAGTCGGCAATATTGTGGTTGCCAAAATAGACGATGCGGCTACTGAATATGTTATTTACAATGACAAAGATGTGAAATTCACTGTGCCAACAGATTGTCATACAGATGAAACACATTATACACCTTTTAGCACGGAATTGCGAGAATCACCCCAAGCGCTTATTGCTAAATGTACAAAAGTGTATTTAGAAACAGACTATGCCATGTATGTCAACAAAGGGAGTGCTGCCAATGCCACGAATTATATAACTGCCATTTTTAATAATGCGGCAACGATTTATGAAAATGAAGAAATAAGCATAGCTGTTTCAACCGTATTTGTCTGGACAACGCAAGACCCTTATTCTACCACCACTTCAAGTACAGCTTTGAATCAGTTTGCTTCAAGAAGACCTACTTTTAATGGCAACTTGGCGCAACTTATTACTTTGGGTGGAAAAGGTACAGGCGGCGTGGCTTGGTTAGATGTTCTTTGCAATGCACGGTATAGTTATTCTTATGCCAATGTCAATGCCACGTATGAAAATTTTCCGACCTATTCTTGGTCGGTTTTGGTTGTGACTCATGAAATAGGGCATAATTTGGGTTCACCCCATACGCATTCTTGTACGTGGACCGGTGGTGCTATCGACAATTGTGCAACTACTGAGGGGGGCTGTGCTGCGGGACCTACGCCTGTAAATGGTGGTACAATCATGAGTTATTGCCATCAAAAAGGGGG
>JAYUQN010000354.1:0-4673 GCA_043756725.1 Saprospiraceae bacterium | reverse complement strand
AAAAAAATCAAAACCCAATTAAAATTACTCAAAAAACTTACCCTAAATCTGTGTCCAATATTAAGCCATTACTGCCTCGCTTTTCACAAGCCCTTGTTTCACCAAATATTCAGCTATTTGTACCGCATTCGTAGCAGCTCCTTTGCGCAAATTATCCGCTACAATCCACACATTCAAGGTTTTTTTCTGCGATTCGTCCCGACGAATGCGCCCCACGAACACTTCATCGCGGTTGTGCGCATCTTTTGGCATCGGATATTTGAAATTTTTCACATCATCTACCACAATCACCCCCTCAGTATTTTCAAGAATTTGACGCACTTCAGCCAAATCATATTCATTTTTAAACTCAATATTCACCGACTCAGAGTGACCGCCTACCACAGGAATACGCACCGTTGTTGCTGTGACTTTGATGCTTTTATCGCCCATGATTTTATTGGTTTCTAAGACCATTTTCATTTCCTCTTTTGTGTAGCCATTCTCCATGAAAACGTCAATATGCGGTATCACGTTCATGTCAATGGCATGTTTATATGCCATTTCACCGTCAAAAATGCCGTTGCGCTCGTTCATCATTTGCGTCACCGCTTTCACACCCGTACCTGTCACCGACTGATAGGTGGACACGACCACGCGTTTGATTTTATATTTGTCGTGCAAAGGTTTCAAAACCACGACCATCTGGATGGTTGAACAGTTGGGATTGGCAATGATTTTATCTTTCACCGTCAAAACATCGGCATTCACTTCTGGCACAACGAGCTTCTTCGTTGCGTCCATACGCCAAGCCGAGGAGTTGTCAATAACGGTGGTTCCTACTGCTGCAAATTTAGGGGCAAACTCTAAGGACGTGCTTCCACCTGCCGAAAAAATGGCAATATCAGGACGTGCCGCAATGGCATCCTCCATGCTTATTACCTTATGAGGATGTCCTTTGAAAAGTATAGACTTGCCCACACTTTTTTCAGAGGCAACAAGCAAGAGTTCTGAAACAGGAAAATGACGCTCTTCCAAAACTTTCAACATCGCACTACCTACCAAACCGGTAGCACCTACAACAGCTACTTTCATTTGAAATAAATGTTTTATATTTGATAATTAAATTGATTCGTGGCGCAAATATAGCACCTTTTAACAGCTAAAACGACGAAAAATATGAACTTTTACCTAAATTTGAAAAAAATCTGTCTTTTGCCCTTTGCTTTTTGTTTTTTTAACCTCATGGCTCAGAGTAGTGTCGAACCTTTCGACATCCTTATCAATGAATTTATGCCCGACCCTTCACCTTCCGTCGGTTTGCCCAATGCGGAGTATATTGAACTCTACAATCGCTCTGCCAAAAACATTGATTTGAAAGGTTTTAAGCTTATAAATGGCTCCGTTGAAACCGTTTTGCCTACTTTTATTTTAAAATCTAAAAATTTCGTGACCCTTTATACGCTTAAAACGAATATCCATTTTGGCATTTATGGTGATACCTTGCCTGTGACAAAACTCATTTCAATAAGCAATCCCGGTGATACTTTTTACTTGAAATCGCCGAACGGCATCATTATAGATGCTGCTTCTTTTGATATATCTTTTTATCAAAATTCTAAAAAATCGGATGGCGGTTGGTCGCTTGAACGCATTAATCCAAATGCACCCTGTTTGACTCAAAATTGGATTGCGTCCAACGATTTGAAAGGCGGGACACCCAGTAAACTGAACAGTGTTCAGAAACTGAATGATGTCCCTATTTCGCCACAAGTTTTAGGTTTTTACTTAAAAGATGATAATACGGTTGTGGTCATATTTGATAAAACCTTAGACAGGAAACTTGCTATTGCCCCCCCTCAGTATTTGATAGATAAAAACCTGAAAATCAATGATTTAAAAGTATTTGAGCCTATGTTTGATAAAGTTCAGATTTCATTTAATTCGGCTTTAAAAAAGAACGAAACCTACAATTTAGTGGTGCACAATACGCTGAAAGATTGCCAACAGACCCCCCTCAGTAAAAACGATACAATTGTGCTACAACTGCCTGAAAAACCATTGAAAAATGATGTTGTTATCAATGAAATACTTCTAAATCCCGAAACAGGCGGGGCTCGGTTTATTGAATTTTACAACCGTTCTGAAAAGGTAATTGATATAGCCAATCTGAAAATCGCTGATTTGAAACGTGGCGATGTGAAACCTATTTCAAGCAATTTTCTCTTATTTCCTCGAAAATATGTGGTTTTGACAGACAATCCCCTTTATATCCAAACCCGATACAAAGCTGAGAATTATAGAAAAACCATCTTGAAAAATCGCTTACCGAGTTGGGATGATGTGAGTGGAACAATTGTTATTTATACGTTTGAAGGCAATAAAGAAATAATAATTGACAGTTTCAGCTATACAAAAGCCTTTCACAATCCTTTACTTGCGAATACTGAGGGAGTCTCTTTGGAGCGTATTTCTTTTGAAAGACCCAGTTCGGATGCCACCAATTGGCAATCTGCTGCCGCTTCGGTGGGTTATGCAACGCCTGCTTATCAAAATTCTCACTATTACCCCCCCTCAGTATCTATGCTGGAAAGCACTCTTTTTTCTTTTGAAACGTCCCATTTTTCACCCGACGGGGATGGCTTTGAAGATGCTTTTTTATTGCGTTACAAGATGGATAAAGAGGGCTATACCGCTAATTTTTATATTTTCAACATACATGGAAAATTGATTAAAACCTTGAAAATCAATGAGTTGTTAGGATTAGAAGGGCAATTGAAATGGGAAGGTGATAACGACGAAGGGTTAGCTGCTCTATCTGGTTTATATGTATTTTATGTTGAGTTGACAAGCCCAATGGGGGCTATAAAAAAATGGAAAAAAGCCTTCGCATTAACACACCAATGATGAAAATTTTCAATTTTTCAAATCTTGAGCCGAAAAATTTACTATTTTTGCGCCGATGGATGTCTTATATATAAAACAAAGTACTGTTTGGACAAAGCTTATCTCGATTATGCTCATACTCGGGGTGGTGTTCTGTATATTAACACCTAATTTTTTTGTTTTCAAATGGTGGTCACGTTATGCTATGCAAATAACCATAGCGTATTGGGCCATGGGTTTGTTGTTTTTAGGTTTAAAAAATATTCGTTTGACATTAATGGCTTTTGTCTGCTCAGCTTTTCTTTGTTTGCATCTACGCAACACCACAAACACTGCCCTTGAGCCACCTGCCAAAACCTATGAACCTATAATCAGTGTAGCGCATTTCAATTTATCATCTGGAACGGGTAGTCCCGAACAGACAATTAGTGTTATAAAAAACACCAATGTGGATATTATTTCACTGCAAGAAGTGACACCCGAATGGGAACAACTTTTGATGGATTCCATATCCTGCGATTATCCTTACTCCTGTCAAGTAGTTACGTTAGATTTGCACAGTTCAAAGTTTTATTCAAAATTTCGCTATATCAGTTGTGATACTTTTTATGCGTTGGGTGTGCCCAATCTTGTGATTGGGTTTCCGAATATGTATAGCGATGGAAAGTTATACGTTATTGGAAGCTACATCGAGCCGCCGTTATTTGCGCAGGCTTATTTGCAAATGCAAAGCCAATTGGATACAATAGCTTATCATGTAAATAAATTGAAAAGCCCTGTTATTGCAGTAGGAGATTATAATATTCATGCTTTTGCCTACGAAATTCAACAATTTCGACGAGAAGCCAGTCTTCAAGACAGTCGCAGAGGCTATCGTCCTACCCGCAATGATGGCAGAATAGCTTTGTTAGAAGTACCCATTGACCATATTTTTTACTCCAATCATTTCACCTGTGTTGAGTTTCAAACCATTAGTGGCTCCCAATCTGAACGGTTGGGTATAAAAGGTTTATATCAGTTTAACAAAGATTCGATGCTTGTGTCACAAAAGCAAACAGCGGGGCGTACGAACCCTTTTCAACAGCAAAAAAAATCAAAATAATGGACTTAAAAAAGCGCATTGAAAGTTTTGGTTTTGCTTTTAAGGGCATTGCTACGCTCATTCGGACCCAAGATAATGCGCGGATTCATTTATTTGCCATTTTTATTGTTAGTATTTTAGGGTTTTTGTTAAAATTAAGCACAATAGAGTGGTGTTTTATTATATTTGCATTCGTATTAGTGTTAGCCGCAGAAGCCTTCAATACCGCTATTGAGTTTATTGTTGATTTAGTTTCTCCTCATTACCATCCCTTAGCCGGTAAAGCAAAAGATGTCGCCGCTGCCGCCGTTCTTATTACGGCAGTTGGTGCAGCCATTATTGGCATGATTATTTTTGGACCTAAGTTGTGGGTTTTTATCCAAAAATAATTCTTAGTTAGTAAATATTAAATAATAATGTAATCCAGATTCACCTTATTTTCGTAGGTAAATAAGGAAGTTAGGGACGAAGTAAAAAATAAGCTACCCAAATAGTGAAAATCCAAAAAAGGGTTTGTTTTTCTTTGTTATAAAAAAATGAAATTTTTTTATAACAAAGAAAAACAAACCGCTCTCCTTCTCGCAGCGTGTGGGTACGTTATTTTTTACGCAATCCCTTAAACAGTTATTATTTAGTGTTTTCTGAAAATGCTTTGGATGGAAATCCCACAGAATACGAATCTCAATTATTAAAACTAAATTTACTTACACACATGCGACCAAAACGG
>JAYUQN010000353.1:0-13565 GCA_043756725.1 Saprospiraceae bacterium | reverse complement strand
GTAAGGATTCGAACCTTAAACCTTCTGATCCGTAGTCAGATGCTCTATCCAATTGAGCTACAAAGCCTTTTTTGCTTTTGCGAGTGCAAAGATAAGATGATTTATTGGAATGGAAAAATTTTTTTTCACATTTCAGTGAAAAAAAATAAAGTATTGAAAACATTTAACTTTATGAGCGTTTATGGATGCACAACTACAAACTTCTGCGTTGCCTTAAAGGTGTCTGTCAAAATAGACACAGTATAAAAACCTGCCGCCAATCCCTCTGTATCAAGCTGAAATTTATCGCTCAGTAAGTCTTTTTCTTCAATTTTACGTTCTAAAACCACTTCTCCCAGCATGTTAATAACAATAACCGTCAAATTTTGCTGATTTTCAGGCAAACGCAAATTGAGCGTCAATTGGCGATTTACAGGATTAGGAAACATTTTAAGGATGGCTAACTCTCCAATAGTCACTCCTTTCAGACGGCGCAATTGATTGTAGCTCTTTAATAGATTGAGTCGTCCCCCTGTTACTGTTCGAGATTGAAGTGCTGGAATAATATCCACACCTTTTAATAAAGCCTCTTTTACAACTGTCATAGCTGTAAGTGGCGATTTTTTGGAAAGTTTACACAAACTGTCTTGCGGAATACTGTATAATAAAGCCGCAGCACCTGCCACTAAAGGGGCTGCAAAAGAGTTGCCGCCAATTACATCAAATTGATTATTGGGATAAGTGGTCATTATGCCTTCGCCCGGAGCCGCCAAATCCACAAATTTGTTGCTAAACCCTGCTGTTCGAGGTAATAAATCGCTTTCGTTGGTGCGTGTGACTACAAGGAGATGCTCGCTTGCACACAAGCCAGGTATATCGCCACTTATATTGATATCGTTTTCAACATTGTCTGCAGCAACTACATTGATAATGCCCTGCTGTCCCAGCGCATTATAAATTTCACAAAGCAAAGGGAAATCTTCAGGGCGTTTGTTTGAAAAGCCTAAAGACATACTGGTGACAGCCACATAAGCCCCTTCTTTGCCATCGGTTTGATTGTAGCGTTTGCGGGTGTTTAACACATAAGTATAGGCTTCTATTATTTTTTCAGCATCCACCACGCCACTCAAAATCATCATTTTCACTTGCCAATTTACCCCTGTTATACCGACACCATTATTACCTGCTGCCCCTATAACACCTGCACACCATGTTCCATGATTTTCTACCCGATGTTTATCATTACCTGATTCGATATTCAGCCCTTTAAAATCATCCACATAGCCATTTTTATCATCGTCTATGTTGTTATTAGGTATTTCAAAACGATTTTGCCAGATATTAGGTTTCAAATCGTTTTGTGTGAGGTCGAAACCTCTATCCAAAATAGCGATGACAATGCTATCTCCACAAGCCGTTTTGCCGCCCGTAGTCACATCCCATACTGAGGGGGCGTTGATTTTATTCAAACTCCATTGTTTGCTGAACAGCGGGTCGTTTGGGGTTGCCCTGAGTTCTACAAAATAGTTATATTGTGCTGCTTTCACTTTGGGGTGAAATTTCAACTGCGTTAAAATATGGTTTTCACTAAAAATAGTAGGGTCAAAAGTAATTTTATAGTAATTGAAATTTTCAGAAATCGTTTTTAATGCAAAAGCATCCTCTGTATGGTTTCCTTTATTTGAAACATTCAAAGTATTTAAAAGAGATTTAACAGATTCATTATCAACAGTTTGGAATAGTATTTCACCTAACCGATGGTCAGAGATTTGATTAACAGCTTGTAAGTTTTGAGAAAAAAGGGCGTTTGATAAGAGAAAAAAAGAGAAAAAAAAGGTGAATTTTATCATGGGTGTTCGCATTTGAAATGTGTCTGTTTAACTAAATTTAAGAAGTGGGCATTTAAGACTGCAATTTCAACTATAAAACAAAAAAAGTCAAATCATAAGGCTGTTAAGATTTGACTTTGCTTATATTTATACTTATTAAGGTATAAAACGATTGAACAACTTATTGTTCGTCTCTAAATACTGAGGGGGTATTGTGTCAAAAATATCTCCGCTTTTTTCTAAAATACCCAAACCAAAAAGAGCGAAATCATATTTTACGGGGTCTTCGGCGTCAAATTGGCGTAATTTTTCAGTTAATTCAAGAACGGTTTGCCAGTCGGTTTGTTGCCTTTCAATGAGACCTAAACGGCGGGCTTGCCTTTCAACATGAACATCTAAAGGCATGAGCAATTGTGAAGGCTTTATCTGGTGCCACAAGCCAAAATCCACTCCTTTATCGTCTTGCCGAACCATCCACCGCAAAAACATGCACAAACGCTTGCAAGTGCTTTTTGATTGAGGGGTAGCTATATGCTTACGTGTACGGGAAGGAGCATCTGGTAAAGAAAAAAAAGTATTGTGGAAACCAATGAGGGCATTTTCAACGTAGTTATATGCAGTAAGGTTTTTTACAAAAGCTTCTTCTAAAGAGTTATGAGTTTGGTAAAATTTCTGTAAAAACTCTAAAAAATATAAAGTATCTGTTGGTTGAAACGTTCTATGTTTAAAGCTTAAAAAACGTTGACGGTCGTGTTCTTGATGATTAACGATAAAATCATAAGGGGCATTGTCCATACGTTCAAAAAGGCTATTTGCGCTATTTATGATGGTTTTTCGTTGCCCCCAAGCCAGCATTGCCGTCCAAAAAGCTGTTATTTCAATATCTTGTAATTTTTGAAAACGGTGTGGAATACTGATGGGGTCGTTGTCAATAAAATTTGGATTATTAAATTTTTCAACACACTCTTCTAAATAATTTTTAACTTTAAGATTCATTGTTAAAATAGTTTTTACTTTTAGTCATATTTTCAGTTATAAGGTCATATAGTGTAATAATAGCCCCAATTTCAATAGGTTTCAATAAAAAATTAATTTTGAAGATAAAAATTTTTTTATGACAGCAACATTAACCTATACGCTCTTGCTTGCAGCAATATTCATAGCTAAAAAAGCGATCGATTATTTCGACCAAAATTTTAAAACTTATCCTTAATTCTACAATACTTTGGCACTTAAAAAACGTCTTGAGTTTTAAAGCCCCGAAGTAGAAGTAATAAATGATGAAATATGAATGATAAAGCAACTATTGATTATCAAATAGGGGCAAATTAAAATTGCGCTATTTGTTTATTTTAAAACTAAAAACGGGGCTATCTTGACGACAGCCCCGTTTTTTCTTTGAGCCAGATTTCTTGATTTTTTAAAATTTATGAAATCTTCACCCTTTAGTCATTAATACGACCCAAAGTATCGTCTTGCAAACCATTCAATACTCAACAGCGTCATTAATATAAAAAATATCCATTTCAAGTTCATCGCTGTTTGTGTTTTATGGGTCGTGTAGAGAATCGGTTTTAGGTTTTGTTTCAACTTGATAGAATCGGCGATTGAAACCATATCTTTTGGAAATACCATTGCGCCACCAAATTGATTACTCAATGCTCTAAGTATTGAATGATCAGCAGTGGTTTCAAAAAGCTCTAATTGAATAGGTTGCACACTAAAGCGCCCTTCCGCCTCCAATTTTTGTCCACCAACGTTTGTAAATGCCTTGAAAGCATAATTGCCTACGGCTAAAATGCCCGAATTGAGGGAATACGAGCGTCCTGATTTGTTAAAAGTATAATTAAATTGCTTGTTTTCACTGTTCGTTATTATCATACTCACGTCGGGGTCATTGATTAATTCGTAAGAATTATTATACAGTTCTGCTCCAAACTGCACAGGGTCATTTTCACGATAGACAGTTTTATCTGTCCAAGCGCGAAATTTTCTTTTGTCTTCTTTAACGCTGAGGTATTGAATGATTTTTGAAATCAAAGCATCTGTTATATCATGGTTTTGATGTTGGGCAAAGTCAAAAAGCCGCCATTTCCACAAACCCTCGGCAGCAATAATACCCGTTTTCACTCCATTGGATTCGCCCAACATAATAAGCGGGTATTTGGTATCCACCTTCCCGATTTTTTGATAGAGTAAAACTTGCCCGCCACCTATTTCTTTAAAATCGCCAAAAGGCGAAAGCATCGGATTGAAATTCGGGATTTTAGTGAAATAATCATCAAGGGTGAAAAGATTGAAACTTGGGTTCAAGGTCGCTTGCACATCGTTGGTGGCATTTTTACCATCCGAATCAATGCTCATCAAGGATTGGATACTTGACAATTTGCGTGTATCTGATTGACTACCAATAATATATAAACGAGGTATTTTTTTATTATCTAAAGCACTTAAAATCGCTTCTGCTCCATTTGTTACTGAGGGGGTCTGATGAAGAACGACAAAATCAAAATCAGCAACATTGACTTTCTCCTTAGGAGTCCCTGCGGACAAATCGTTAATAGTTGCTGCCGTTACTGTATAGTTTTTATTGGTTGAAATAGCTTCATTCAAGGCAGCAATATCAGGATGTGGAGAACTGGCAAGCAATAAGATTTTAGTCCGCGCATCTAAAACTTCGATGAAGATATCTTTTACATTGTTCAAGGTAGAAGATTCTCCATTTATTGTGGCTACACTAATTCTGAAACGTTGAACACCCGGTTGTGAAGCGTCAAGCGTTACCTCTTTAGTGAAGAAAAAATCATTTTTATTGACTGAGATAGAGAAAGATTGAGAAGCTGATAAATTACCCGCTTCATCTACTTTTGAAACAGTCAAGTTTGTATTAGCACCCGCACAATTGTAAGCCGCTACGTCAATTTGGACATTAAATTTATCGCCCAAATAGGCTATATTATTGTGAAAAACCCTTTTTACAACTAAGTCTTTCTTGGGCGTTGTGTCACCTAATGCTATTGTATAAACTGGGGCATTGAGCTTAGATGCGGCATAAAGCGGGTTTGAACCTTCGTTGTAAATGCCGTCAGTGGCGATAACAACCGCTCCTAAATTTTGATTAGAATATAAATCGTAAATATTCTTCATCAAATCCGACGCATTTGTCAATTTATCTTTGAATTGAAAAGTTGCTCCTTCTCGCACAGTTTCACCAAAAGAATAAGAGCGTACTTCATATTTATCGCCTAAAGCATTGGCTAAAGCTTCAAAACTGGTTTTATACTGAGGGGTATCTCTGATGGCTACACCAATAGATTGAGACACATCTTGGGCAAGAACCACAACAGGTTTTTTAATATCTGTTGTCATGGTTTTCAATATAGGCGACAGTAAAAGGGTCGCCAATAGGGTTGTGGTCAACCAACGCAAAGCTGCTAAACCTTTTGGTAGCCAAGTATTTTGTTCTTTGCCCGAAGGGGTTCCTATGGAAAAAGATGTGTCTTTATAATACAAAATTGCCGCATAGACTGCGCCAAGAATTGCACAAAAGATAATGTACCAAGTGGGATATTGAAAACTGAGCATTTTTTATAGGCTGATTTTGAAGTATGAGGTTTGAAATATGAGGTATGAAGTATGAAGTATTAGATTTTGACAAAAAAATAGCAGTTAAAACGTATTACTTCCGACATCATATATCATATTTCATACCTCAAAAGAACGTTTTAGAAACGGTTAGGTTGCAAAGCAAAGAAAATAGGAGTCGTTATTCATTCTCGAAATCTTCTTGCTGTTGCTGTTGTTTTAGAATCATATTATCTATAAGACGTACTTCGCCTACCCATAGAGCCGTTAAAGCCACCGCAAAATCAGTATCTTCAAAGAGTTGAATAGGTAATAAAGTGCGACCATCTACAATTTCAAAATATTCTAATCGAAAACGCGGCTCTGCCCGTAGTTTTTGAACAGTCATGCGTTGTATTTCGGAAGGAGAATACTCGCCTACCATATCAGATGCTTGTTTGAGCGTTTTATAAATTAAAGGTACAACAGCGCGGTCTTCGGGTGTTAAACGCATATTACGGCTTGACATAGCTAACCCATCCTCTTCCCTCATAATGTCGCACATGATAAGTTCTGTTTTAGATTTTGTTTGTTGCAACATAGACGCCACTATACTCCATTGTTGAAAATCTTTTTGTCCCATGTATAGTTTATTGGGTTTCACAATATCGAGCAAACGATTGACCACTTGCGCCATGCCGTCGAAATGCCCGGGTCTGAAAGTACCTTCTAAAACTCTGTCTAACTTGCCAAAATTGAATTTCAGGGAGGCAGTCGTTCCGTTTGGATAAATTTCATCGGCAGAGGGCATAAAAAGAATATCGCAGCCGACTTCAATCAGCATTTCCATATCGCGTTCGGGTGTACGCGGGTATTTTTCAAGGTCTTTAGGGTCATTAAATTGGGTTGGATTGACAAAAATGCTGGCAACTGTCACCTCATTATCTGCCCTTGAGCGGTTGATAAGCGAACTATGTCCCCGATGTAATGCGCCCATAGTTGGCACAAAACCAATTTGTAACCCTTTGATTTTCAAAGAGTTAAGATATTTTTGCAAATCGGAGACTTTTTTAAAAAGAAGCATAATAATATAAATTATTCAGCGTGAAATGTAGGTTAGTCAACTCTCCCGTACTCCAAGTGACTTGGGAAAGCTACACAGAAATTAATCCGCAAAGATATTTGTTTTTTGAAATTTAACGTTTTTAATTGTTAAAAAGGCAATTGTTGTATAAAAATTAAATAATTTCGTAAATAAAGTGTATCTTTGCAGCAGTTTTTAAGAGAAGTTGTTCTGTTTAATCCATTGATAGGTAAACAACATTATGAAGAATACGATTCTCTTCTTTGAAAAAAGAACTGTGTTTCTGTTTTTTGTCATAAGAAGCAAACCATTCTAAAAAGATTAAAAGAATGACTTTTTTACAATTTTCAATCAAAAAATCAGATTGGCTTCATGAGTAAAAAGAAAGTTCTCATTATAGCGCAGGAAATAGAACCTTATACCGCGCTATCCGAAGTATCAGAAATCGCAAACCGACTGCCTCTGTATCTCAACGATAATCAATGTGAAATCCGTATCCTCATGCCACGCTTTGGCACAATCAACGAGCGTCGTCATCGGTTGCACGAAGTTGTGCGCTTGTCGGGTATGAATATCATTGTGAATGACGATGATTATCCATTGATTATCAAAGTAGCTTCGTTGCCAGGTAGCCGTATTCAAGTGTATTTCTTAGATAATGACGAGTTTTTCAAACGCAAATCTGTGTTTGAAGACTCAGAAGGTGTTCCTTTTGATGATAATATTGACCGTGCTGTTTTCTTTTGCAAAGGCGCCATCGAAACAGTACGTAAATTTGGGTGGGCACCCGATATTATCCATTGTCATGGTTGGATGACAGCTCTTATTCCACTTTATTTGCGAACAGCTTATAAAAATGACCCACTCTTTCAGTTTTCCAAAATTGTCTATTCGCTCTACGATTCTTTGACACAGCCTTTCAATTTTGATGAATTTGCTTTAAAAGCGTCTATCAATAATTTAGAAGCTGAGGATTTGAGAGAGTTCCGCAATGGTGACTATGCAGATATTCATCATGGTTGTTTAGCTTATTCTGATGCGGTCGTCAAAGTGAGCAAAGTGGTTAGTGCCGAAATTTCAACAATGTTGGCTGAAACGGATAAACCTGTTTTAGATGGCTCTGATACTGAGGGGTCTCTGAAACCATATCTCCAGTTTTACAACAGTCTTGAAACAGAAGAAGTGATGGGTTAGTATTTCATTAACTTGTCTATAAAATAATAGCGCCCAACTTGTCGTTTCGCAATGGTGAAACGACAAGTTTTTTAGTATAATGATAAAATTGTTCTGGCTTATATTCTGTAAATAATTCGATACTTCTCAAGTTTCCGAAATTTAGAAAGTCTATTTGCTCAAGAATCGTAAAATTATTTTTTATTGTAAAGCATTGACTATCAATATTTTATGCTTTTGCGCTGAAAAATTTATTCGTCAAAGACAGCACCCCCTCAGTATTTCAACGTTTAAGACTGGAAACTGAGTTTAATAATAATAATAAAATTTATTTGTCAAGATTATTGAATGCGTCTGTTTCATTTTAGAAACTGTTTTCAAAACATTCATAAATCTTATCTTTGAAAATATGAAAAATATCCTTATTGCTTTTTCAGCCTTTACACTTCTTATAACCTCTATTTCATGCAACGAATCAAGTCTTCTTGGAGCCGATTTGTTTGAAGGTGAAAAACTTAATCTTACATTTACAGATACGCTCACTATCAACGCTGTTTCTGAAAACGTAGATTCTGTTTTGGTTTATTCTACATCGCCTTATTATTATGATAGCTTACCTTTTGGTAAAGTTAATGACCCTATTTTTGGTTTGACAGAGTCTCGTATTTATACACAACTGCGGTTCGATTTTATGTCGCTGCCTGCCATACCTTTCGCAACGGTTGTTTTAGATTCTGCCTTTTTAGATTTGGTTTATAGCCCAACACGCATTTATGGCGATACTTTGGCTCAACAAACGCTTAATGTTTATCGGTTAACAGAAAGTATTCCAACTGAAAATATCTACTCAAATCGGTCAACTCGCAAACCTTTTTCAGTAGAACCAAGCCCCATTGGCACAAAAATCTTTAAACCACAACCTAATACCCCTATTTCTATTTTTAAAGATGATACTATAAAATATGCACCCCGGGAACGCATCCGCTTATTACCCAGTTTTGCAAAGCAACTTTTAGATACAAACAATCTGAAAAATGGGTCAACTTGGCTTAAAGGGCTTGAGATAAGACCCGAAGCTACAACCAATACTTTTCTCAATTTTAATTTTGGTTTAGGAAAAACAAACCCTACGGCTATCCGTTTATATTATAGAGAGAAAGATACCAGCACAGTCACTCAAATATTGGTAATTCCTATCGGGGCACAACATTTTGCTAATTTTAAACATGGATATTCAGAAGCCCCTATTAAAGATTTTATCAATAACCAAGCAAAAGGCAATGAACAGCTTTTCATACAAAGCATGTCGGGTACGAATGTGAAAATAGAATTTCCATATTTGAAAAGCATAGGGAAAGTAGCCATCAATAAAGCAGAAATAGAATTTACAGTCGTAAAAGACAGTAAAACCGATATATTTCCTGCCATAGATCAATTGGTTTTGAGAACGGCACAATTTTCTCCTGTTCAAGATTTGAGTTTTGATAGCAATTATGGCGATGGCGTTTCAACAAGACCCCTTGAAAGATTGACCACTTCTGGCGGCTTCGTCAGAACAGAAAAAAATACTGTGAGTGGCGAAACAGTCCAAAAGTATTATTTCAATCTTTCAGGACATTTACAACAAATGTTAGAAGGTAAAAGGGGAAGTACAATTTATATTACACCGCATTTTAAAGAAGAAAAAGCCTCACGTGTTGTGCTTTACGGACCGAAAAATAGTCAATATCGAGCAAAATTGAATCTTCACTACACGAAGATATAGAACGGTTTTTAAGATAGAAATGCAAACCTAAGCTTCCTTTATAACCAAATTTTGTCACCAAAAAAACAACTAAAACCATGTGTGGAATAGTCGCTTACATCGGACAAAAACAAGCATACCCCATTCTTATTAAAGGTTTACAACGCTTAGAATATCGGGGTTATGATAGCGCGGGAGTAGCTTTACTGAACGAAGCAAATCTGAAAGTTTATAAGAAAAAAGGTAAAGTCAGTGACCTTTTAGAATATGCCCATAGTAAAAGTGTAGAAGCTACAATGGGCATTGGGCATACACGTTGGGCTACACATGGAAAGCCCGATGACTTAAATGCCCACCCACATCTATCGGGGAATAGCCGCTTGGTTTTAGTGCATAATGGTATCATTGAAAATTATGCAACGCTAAAAACAGCTTTGCAGCGTTTAGGTCATGTATTTCAAAGTCAAACAGATACAGAAGTTTTAGTACATTTGATAGAAGAATTGCAAGAAAGGGAAAATCTTTCACTCGAAGAGGCGGTACGTATCTCTTTAACAAAGGTGGTTGGGGCTTATGCTATAGTGGTTATGGATAAAGAAGACCCAACAAAAATTGTAGCAGCCCGCAAAGCCAGCCCATTGGTAATGGGTATTGGAGAAAACGAATTTTATTTGGCTTCTGATGCAACACCTATCATTGAATATACGAAAAATGTTGTATATTTGAACGATGAGGAAATTGCAACGGTTCGTAGAGATGGTACTTTTGAAATCAAGTCTATTGATAACGAAATACAAGACCCTTTTATACAGAAATTGGAACTTGAAATAGAAGCCATCGAAAAAGGAGGTTATGATTATTTCATGCTCAAAGAAATTCATGAACAGCCCAAAACCATATCAGATGCTATGCGTGGAAGGCTCTCCGCTACTGAAGGGTGGATAAAATTGGGTGGTTTGGATGAGTATGAAAACCGATTAATGAATGCTGAAAGGCTTATCATTGTGGCTTGTGGTACATCGTGGCATGCAGGTTTGGTAGGGGAATATTTATTTGAAGAATTAGCGCGTTTGCCTGTTGAAGTAGAATATGCTTCGGAGTTTCGCTATCGCAATCCGATTATAACAAATAAAGATATTGTTTTAGCCATTTCACAATCAGGTGAAACGGCAGATACCTTAGCCGCTATCGAAATGGCTAAAAGACAAGGTGCTTTAATCTATGGTTTGGTAAATGTTGTAGGCTCTTCTATTGCTCGTATGACAGATGCAGGGTCTTATATACATGCAGGTCCAGAAATTGGGGTAGCTTCTACAAAGGCTTTTACAGGTCAGGTTACTTTATTAACCATGATGGCTTTAAGTTTGGGCTATAAACGGGGTACAATTAAAACATCAGAGTACAGAAAACTATTGGTTGAGTTGGAAAACATCCCAGCAAAAGTAGAACAAGTATTAAAAGTTAATGCGCAAGCAAAATATATTGCCCAAGAGATTAAAGATTCACCAAATGCCTTATATTTGGGTCGGGGTTACAATTTCCCTGTGGCACTTGAAGGGGCACTGAAATTAAAAGAAATTTCATACATCCACGCAGAAGGCTACCCAGCTGCTGAAATGAAACATGGACCTATTGCTTTGATTGACGAAAATATGCCTTGCATAATCATTTGCACCAACAAAAGTGCTTATGAAAAAATTGTTTCTAATATTCAAGAAGTTAAAGCTCGAAAAGGCATTGTTGTTGCCATTGTTACTGAGGGGGATACAACCATTAAAGAATTGGCGGATTTTACCATTGAAATACCCGATACAGCCGAGCCTTTGACTCCTTTATTATCTGTTATTCCATTACAACTTTTATCGTATCACATAGCTGTAATGAGGGGGTGTAATGTGGATCAACCACGCAACTTGGCAAAGTCTGTTACCGTAGAATAATTTAATAAATTTAAAAGATGAAAAATTTAAAAGATAAATCGCCCTTAGATATGGCGTATAATACACAATTAGAAGAATTGATTATGCCTGAATATGGTCGTAATGTTCAGCAACTTGTACGCTATGCTCAAAAAATAGAAAAAGACGAATACCGTCAAGCCTTCTGTGAAGAAATCGTTACCTTGATTCAACAGCTTTACCCTCAAAGTAAAAGTATAGAAGATTATCGTGAAAAACTGTGGAAACACTTGTTTCATATAGCCAAATATAAATTGAATGCCAGCACACCAAGTGGCGAAATACCGAGGCCAGAAGATGCTAAGAAAAAACCAGAGCGTGTGCCTTATCCACCACAAGAGACGCGTTTCAAGCATTATGGCAACAATGTTCAGGTTTTGATTCGCAAAGCTATGGATATGGAGCCGGGTCCCATAAAATCAGGATTTGTCAACACCATTGGCTCTTATATGAAATTGGCGTATAGAACATGGAATAGAGAACATTTTGTAAGTGATGAAATCATTAAAACAGATTTAGCGACACTTTCAAAAGGGAAACTCAGCCTTGAAGACGATAGTCGTATTGATGGATTGGCTATGGCAAGTCGCAATCGCAATACGACCATTACAAATAATAATAAAGATAGTAGAGATAGGAATAGAAGCAATACGGGGCGCAATGATATGCGCAGTAATGATATGCGCAGTAATGACCCGCGCAGAGACAATCGCCCTAACAACCCTAATAATAAAACGGGTAATAACACGCCTAATAACAACAATAGAAATATTAACCCGCTCAATAAAAACAAACGGAAGTAAGTTTCACTTTGCGCTTTTTTAGAAATGAAAACGGATATGTCTTTGAGAGACCTATCCGTTTTTCATTTCTAAAAATAAATTTTGCTGTTTTTTTGATACTCTCTTAGAGCTTAAATTCCATTTCTACTGTTCTTCCATTGTCGTGAAATCGACATTTGTCACTCAATTGGCGCATAAGAAAAACGCCACGACCGCCACATTCACATATACGCTCTGGCGTAGTGGGGTCAGGAACATTCGAATAATCGAAGCCTCTGCCTTCGTCACGAACCAGTATGGCGAGCCTGCCATTGCGTGTTTCGGTTCTGACTTCTACTATTTTGGATTCATCTTGCCTGTTACCATGTATAATGGCATTATTAACGGCTTCTGTAAGACTTATCAGAATGTTGCCGTAGGTGTCGGGTGCAAGACGTAATCTGGAAGCCAGATTTTCAACCAATGAACTTACTTTATCAACGTTTCCAGGGTTTGATGTTAATCTGATTGATGTAGTGCTATCTTTCATGCGTTTTTTAATAAACTGTTTGAACCGAAGTGATTTTTTAGATTTTAATGTTGGGAAATCTGTGTGAAATCGGTTTTAACTACATGCTCATTTTATAATAAAAAACATATTAAAATAATTCAGCAATTGTCGTTACATTATAAAGACGGAATTTTTACTGAATGTCACAGGTTTTTTAAATGTTTTTTACTAAAAGGATAATAAAGTGTGAAACTATAAGACACGTATGGCTTACAGTTGTTAAAGGAAGTTCATTAAAAAGATGTGATTTTGTTGCTTCGATAATCAAATATGGTGCAATTTAAGACTTTCTTAACATGGTGTCAATAGTACACTTAATAAAATAGTGTTAATGTTGTGTAAAACAGTTCATTTTCTTAATTATTGCTAAAAATAACGGCTTTTTTAGAGAAAAAGAAAATATTTATATTCTTAAATACTTTTTTGCTAAACCATCCTCACAGATCTATAAACAAGTACATAGCTTAAAAGGTTGTTGAAACAAGCAAATAGAGGGCATAGAAAAAAATGTTATTTTTAACACAATACCCATCCTACTTTCGCTCTTAAAATACCCTTTGAAAAAAAAACACATAAAAACACAATAAAACAGACATTCCTTTTCGAGCCAAATCTTAAAAATATCTCTTAGTTATTTAAAGCCATACCTATAAAATACCCATTAAAGGGTGTTTTGGTTAAAAATATGTTAAAATCAGTTAAAAAAAGAATAAACCATTTGGAAGATTCAATAATTTGGTCTTATCTTTGACCTATTAGTATTTCTTAGAGTTAAATCTTATATTTCCTAACTAAAACATCGTCTGCCTATCGAGATAAAACTTGTACACTAAATAATCATACATTTCCTTAACAAGTCTGGAAAAATAATTTAGTTATGCAAGTAACGCAAGTAGCTCCTT
>JAYUQN010000352.1:0-13587 GCA_043756725.1 Saprospiraceae bacterium | reverse complement strand
GCAAAACTGGCTTGAATGTGAAAATGCACCCCCCTCAGTAAACCCGCCTTTTCGAGCAATAATTCGAGTTGCAACTCGCCCCAATCGCCTTGCGTTTTCGAGTCGCCTCGCAAAGCAGAAACGAGATTATTGGCATCTTGGCTGAGTTGCTGATTAAGTTGCCGCAGGTTTTCAATTTCAGTTTTCAAAGTGGTGCGTTGTTGGGTTTCCTCTACAAATTTGCGCTCGATATTGAGTTCAAAATCCTTGATTTTATCCCGCAGAGGATTGAGCAAATCGTTCAATTGCGTTTGGCTTTGTTGGCTGAAACGCTGCCCTTTTTCTTCTAAAAGGCGATTGGCAATGTTTTCAAACTCGGTTTGAAACCGTTTTTGGAGAGTCATTAATTCCTCTTTTTGCGCACATAATTTTTCATCAAGGTTGATATTAATTTGCTCTTGCGAAGCTAAATCTTTATTCAAGTCAATGATTTTTATTGTTTTAGCCTCTACTTCTTTTTTAAGGTTTTCAAGTTGATTCTGTATTTCACTGAAAACATCTTTAGACGTATATTTTTCAGTCAACTCCTTTGTTGAAATATAAGTACCGCTCGACAGGAAGCGGTTATAGACCAATAAGGCAGCGAACAGGGCTCCTAAGATAAAAGCAAGGATGAGGTAGATATTATCCATAATTATAGTGTCATTTTATGATTTAAAACATAAAATTACACATATTTATTAAATGAAAACAAAAATATGGATAAATTTAGTAGGCAGGCTTGGATAATTGAGCAATTAAAGCATCAATTTTTTCAAATTGCGCAGAAAAAGCTTTTTTATCATCTTCTGAAAGTAGGGGTTTTTGCTTTTGAAATTGCGCAGACTGTGCTGCAAGGTATTGATTCCAAGCTATCAGTTCTTCAAAAGTAGCAGAAAGCATAAAAGTTTTCAACAAAGCATATTCTTCCTCTTCTGAAGCTACTGCTTTATATTTTTTATATAGATCATCAAATTTTTTATTTTTCATTGTTTTATTTTTAAATATAACCCAAAGCACGTCTTTCTTAGACCTACAGTATTTACATAACTTTTGTCAAAGTCTAAACGGTGCAGAGCACCGCAATATTTGTAGGTAAGGCTCAAAATTTCACCTCCTTTCAAAGGTGCGTAGCACCGAAACATTTGTTGGTTTATTAACTCGCATTAAATATTACGGTGCTCTGCACCTTTGAAAGGAGGTGAAATCTTGAGCCTTACCTACAAATATTGCGGTGCTCTGCACCGTTTGGACTTTGACAAAAGTTGTGTATATACTTTAGCTTTCTTAGACTTGTTCAAATATTATTTTTTATCATGCGCGTTGATTTTGGAATTTGAAAATAAATGCCCATACCTGTAACCTAAAACGCTCAAATAGCATCAAATAGCAAAACAGAATTTTTAAAACCTAAATTTCAAAGAAAATGAAAAGATTTATTATTGTATTAGCCGCATTTACGCTTATGTTTAATGCTTGTGATGAAATATTTTCAAGCGTCAGAGGTGAAGGACCTGTGGTTTCAGAGACCCGTTCTGTCAAAGATTTTAAAGGTATCGAATTGGGTGCTTCGGGCGATGTCTATTTCAAACAAGCTCCCGAATTTAAAGTGGTTGTTGAAACACAGAAGAATATTGCTGAAATATTGGAAACAGTTGTGGAAGGAGGCGTTTTGAAAATTAATTTCAAAAACAATATCGGCAACGTCAACACTGATAAATTGATTATTCGAGTTGAAGCACCTTCATTTGAAAGGATTGACCTATCTGGCAGTGGCAATATGACAGCTGAAAATGCTTTGACGGGTAGCAATTTAGATATTAAACTGGGTGGCAGTGGCAATATTTCAATCAAAGAAGCCACTTTCAGCAAAATTGAAGCAGACGTTACAGGAAGTGGTAATATTGACATTAGTGGCACAGCCGATTCGGGGGATATAGGCGTAACAGGTAGTGGAAATATTAATGCTGAAAAGCTAAAAGCCAAGACGGTGAAAGCGAGTATAACAGGTTCCGGTGGTATAGATTGTTATGCTGAAACGGACTTAGATGTTTCGATAACGGGGAGTGGGGACGTTCATTATGCGGGAACCCCCTCAGTAAAAATGCAAGTGACAGGAAGTGGGAATGTTGAAAAGAAATGATTATGCGAATAATAGATTTGCCGTAGGTATTACTTCTGGAAAAAAGCCCCGTTAGGGGTGCAATATTGGTAAAAGATAGCTCCCTTTTATAAGCCCCTTTAGGGGTGAAATTGCGATGGCTTTACCAATATTACACCTCTAAAGGGGTTATTGAAAGTGGATTAAGTCATTTTTACCAATATTGCACCCCTAATGGGGCTATTTAACTATTATTCGTATAAATAGTGAAAAGTAATATTCACGAGCTAAAGTCCCATGCCATTAAGCTAAGGATTTATACCCAAGGTTTATGTAGAGACGTTGCACTGCAACGTCTTGATTGTGGTGAAAACTAGCTAAACCTAAGACGTTGCAGTGCAACGTCTCTACATAAACCCCGAATAAATCGAACAATAGATCCTTAGCTTAATGGCTTGAACTAAAGCCCCTGCTACGTTTAAAGCCGAAAGTGTCTTACTTTCGGCTTTTTAATTTTACTAAATCTTTTAAAAACAAACATTAGTCTATTCTCTATCGCATTTAGTAGGAAAGCCACAACAGTTTTATCGCTCAAACGTTTATTTTGTACTTGTAAAACAAAATTTTATTTGGTATGAATACCCGACTACTTTTAACAGCTTTCTTTTTTTTACTCGCCTCGCTTCCTTTAGCGTTTTCACAAAATCATACTGTTTCAGGATATGTGAAAGATGCTCTCTCTGGTGAGACCTTGATTGGTGTCAATGTTTATAACAAAGCCAATAATCAGCAAGGTACTTCTACAAATACGTATGGCTTTTACTCGCTGACCTTGCCTAAAGGGAAATTTATTTTAAAAATCAGCTATGTTGGTTACAGGGACAAAGAAATTGAGATGGATTTGTCGGAAGATAAGTCCCTAAACGTCACAATTACTGAGGGGGTCGCCCTGCAAGAAGTTGTCATTACGGCAGAGGAAAAAGATAAAAATGTGGAGAGTACCCGCATGGGTGAAGTCACTTTGCCCGTTGATAATATTAAAAAAGTACCCCTTTTGTTTGGAGAAGCCGACGTTATAAAAGCCATACAACTTTTGCCGGGGGTGAAATCCATTGAAGGCAGCACGGGTTTGTATGTGCGCGGCGGGGGTATTGACCAAAATTTGGTGCTTTTAGACGAAGCAGTGGTCTATAATCCGGGGCACATGTTGGGCTTTTTCAGCGTTTTCAATGCCGATGCCCTTAAAAATACGACTTTGATAAAAGGGGGTATGCCTGCACAATATGGTGGTAGATTGTCAAGTGTTCTCGATATTCAGATGAAAGAAGGCAATGATAAAACCTACGGTGTGGAGGGCGGTATTGGTTTGATTGCGAGCCGTATTACTGTGGAAGGTCCGATCAAAAAAGAAAAATCGTCTTTTATTGTTTCCGCACGACGTACGTATGCGCTGGATATGGCGCAACCTTTTATTAATAAAACTAAATTTGCAGGGACGAATTATTATTTCTACGACCTCAATACTAAAATAAATTACACTTTCAGCGATAAAGACCGTTTGTATTTGAGTGGCTATTTTGGGCGTGATGTCTTGATTTTTAATGCGAAAGAGCAAGGTTTCAAATTTCGTTTGCCCTATGGCAATGCTACGGCAACCTTGCGTTGGAATCACGTTTTCAGTAAAAAACTGTTTATGAACGTCGCAGGTGTTTATAATGATTATGATTTTTCAGCAGGCGGCGGTCAAGATGTTTTTCAATTTAATGTGTTTAGTGGTGTGCGCGATTACAATGCGAAAGTTGACTTTGATTATTTTGCCAGTCCACAACATACCATTCGCTATGGTGTCAATTATACCCACCACCGGTTAAGCCCCAATGTTGTGACAGGAAGCAATGGTGACCAAGTTTTTACCAATTCACAACTTATAAAATCTAAATATGCGCATGAAATAGCAACTTATCTATCTGACAATTGGAAAATTTCACCCCGTTTGACTTTAGATTTGGGTGTCCGTTTGTCTGCTTTTGAACATATTGGACCTTATCGTTCTCAAAAAACAGTACCTGCTGTTGACTATAAAAAGGGTGAAAAAGTAAAATTATACACAGGTTTTGAACCTCGATTGGGTGGAAAATATACCCTTGATGGGGTCAGTTCTCTCAAATTTGGCGTGACAGCCACCACGCAGTATTTGCATTTGGTGTCAAACTCCACAAGCTCGTTGCCTGCCGATGTGTGGGTTATGAGTTCTGAATTGGTAGAGCCACAACGAGGCATCCAATATGCGTTGGGCTATTTCCGAAATTTTGACGACAATAATTGGGAAGCTTCTGTTGAAGGCTATTATAAAGATTTGAAAAATCAAATAGATTATCCTGAAAGTTATGTGCCAAACCCTGCCGAAGATGTTGAAAAAAGTTTTGTTTTTGGCAAAGGCAAAGCGTATGGTGCAGAGTTTTTTTTACGAAAAGCGAAAGGGCGGTTGAACGGTTGGGTTGGCTATACGTGGTCACGGACGTTGCGGACTTTTCCAGATATTAAAAAAGGTGAAACTTTTCCTGCTATTTACGACCGTATTCACGATGTGGTTTTAGTCGCCAATTATCAATTATCTAAAAAATGGGAATTGAGCGGCAATTTCGTTTATGCCACAGGCAACTCTTTTACGCCTTTGAAAAGCCTATTTTTTATAGAACAAAATTTGAATTTGAATTACGGTGAGCGCAATTCTGCGCGATACCCAAGCTATCACCGTTTCGATTTTGGAGCTACTTTCACGCCAAAGCCCGATAAACAAGGATTACGTTCCACTTGGACTTTTTCAGCCTACAATTTATACAATCAGAAAAACCCCTTATTCTCCTATTATGATATTCAAGGGGCGTTTGAAAAAGGGAATTATAAAGCGACGGCTAAGACGGTAACGCTGTTTCCCATAATCCCATCTATAACATGGAATTTTAAATGGCATCAGAAACGAGCCACAAATTGACGAATTCATGAATTTTCGTGTTGACATTTTAACTTGAATTAGGATTTTTAGGATTATAAGGATTTAATAGGATATTAAATGTTGACAAGTACGCATGTTAATATTTAAAATCCTATTAAATCCTTATAATCCTAAAAATCCTAATTCAAGTTAAAATGTCAACACGTAGATGAGTAAACAATATTTAAAAAAGTTCTTTGATAAAAATTAAAATATGTTAATGAAGTGTAATGGATGTTAACGATGTCTTAAAGGCTAATAATCAAGCAATTACGCATTAATATTCTCCTATTTTTGTTGCGTTAAAGCATATCCAAACAAAAATAGTGAGAGCGAGAGCAAGGATATTTTAAGTAAAAAACAAGTAATTCAGTGTAGAGTATTATATTTTGAGTGGTTAGTACGCTATTGATTTCATCAGAAATACATAGTTACGGCTCAAGAAAGACTCAATTTTTTTAACTATATTTTCTATTAAAAAACAAAAGCCGATAACTATGAAAAAAGTTTCCTTGATGTTGACGTGCCTCCTCATGGCAGTCTCTTTCGTTATTAATGCGCAAAACCAATTCCAAGTAAGCCCATGTTTTCACGATGAATTGATTGCCGCCCAGAACCGTCTAACACCTGATTTTAAAGCTGCTGTTGACCGCACATACGCAGAGCTTTTGAAAAATCGTCCTATTCAAACCCGCGATTTAAAAGTTTATGAAATTCGTGTTGTGTTTCATGTCGTCTATAAAAACGATGAAGAAAACCTATCGGACGCGCGTTTGAAAGACCAAATTGCGGTTTTGAATGCCAATTTTCGCCGTAAAAATGCCGATTCTATTAATACGAGGAGCATATTCAAATCGGTAGCGGCTGATGCAGGTATTGAGTTTCGTTTGGATAGAGTAATTCGTACGAAAACCACAGCCTTGTTCAAGCCCGATTTGTTATCACAGGAAAATCAGATACCTAATCAGGTTAAAAGAGCGGCACAAGGCGGTAGCACGGCTATTGACCCTGACCACTATTTGAATATCTGGGTTTGCAAAATTGAGCCTTTGTCCTTGTTCTCCATTCAAGCGGGAATGATTTTGGGTTTTGCTTATCCACCTGCTGGTTTGAGCCATTGGCCCGATGGGGCAACAGCACCAACGAAAGATTTAGAAGGCGTTGTTGTAGATTATAGAGCGGTGGGTAAAGCGGGGATAAAATTCCCTTATCCGGGCAGAGACACTTTGAATTTGCAAGGGCGCACAATGGTGCATGAAGTCGGTCATTACCTCGGGTTGCGCCATATTTGGGGTGATGGTTCGCTTTTGGGTGCAAGTTGCGAGGGCGAAGATGGCATTGCCGATACGCCAAAAGCATCTTCTCAATCCAAATTTGATTGCGACCAAACTAAAAATACGTGTCTTGATGCGGGCGCAACGGATTTGCCAGATATGGTTGAAAATTTCATGGATTACAGCGAAGAAGGCTGCCAAAACATGTTTACCAAAGGGCAAATGGCTATGATGCGTAGTGTCTTAGAAGGACCTCGTAAAAAATTGCTTGAAATAGCCAGCAGTACGGGAGATATAGCTACAGCTTTTGCCGCTTCTATTTCACCCAACCCTTCAAACGGCAGCGTGTATTTTGACTGGAAAGAAAATCAGCCTTATGACTTGAAAATAACAGATACTTACGGACGGGTTGTTGAAAAATCAAATAATACAACAAGCCGCAATATAGATTTGTCTCAAAAAAGTGCAGGTTTGTATTTGTTTGAAATACGCTCCGCCAATCGTTTTCAAGTGGTGAAAGTTGTTTTGAATAAATAGATTTTTAAGTTTTAATTAAAATTTTAGGATGAAAAAGATGTTAAGGATAATGAATCCTTAACATCTTTTTATTTTTTTTAACTTGAATTAGGATATTATAGATGCGAAAAGATATTAAGGATTAAAGAAAACCCTTGTTATTTAGGTCAAAATACTGAGGGGTATCTAAATCCTTAATATCCTTTCACATCTTCAATATCCTAATTCAAGTTAAAAAAACACCCGATTGTAAAATAATAAATCATAAAAAAATGAAAGCACTGAACGCATTTTTTATCCTAATTCTATTTTTAGCCGTCCTTTTAGTCGGTTGTGAAAAAGAATTTACCCCTATTATAGACAACGAGGAAGAAATTGTTGTCGAAGGTTTTATTGAAGCGGGGCGGAATGCCAACCCTACTTTTATCATACTGACCCGCAGCATCCCATTTTTCAAAGAATTTAAAGGTTTTGACAATGCTTTTGTGAAAGGGGCTGAGGTGTGGGTGAGTAATGGTAAGGAGAGTGTGCGCTTATCGCAATTCTGTTGGGCTGACCTTGATAGCAATACACGTAAGCAAGCGGCGCAAGCCTTTAGCATAAATCTGGATTCTGTGACCCAGAATTTCAACTTTTGTGTCTATATAGATTTGGCGAGCCGGGTAAAAGGCGAAGCGGGTAAAACCTATAATTTGCGCATAAAAACGCAAGAAGGAAAGGTAATTACAGCTCAAACAACCATTCCTCGGACGGTGAAAATTGATGTTGCTGAATTTATCAAACCGCCTGGCACAAATCAGAATGACACAATGGTGCAAATGCGAGCAACCATCAATGACCCAAAAGGGGCTGATTTTTATCGCTATTTTACGGAAGTGAATAACGGTGGTTATATTGCAGGAAGAGGTTCAGTTACCGATGATGGTTTTTTTGATGGCATTGTCACTAAATTCAACCTTTTGAAAGCCGAACCACGTGGATCTGGTACGCCTAATGAAAACTTTGGGCTTTTTAAGCGGGGCGATACCATTTCTATAAAATTATGCACCATTGATAAATCCCATTTCGACTTTTGGAGTACCCTTGAAGCCAATGCCAACAGTGGGGGTCCTTTCAGCACTTATACGAAGGTGAAATTTAATATCAATGGCGGTTTGGGGATTTGGGGTGGTTATAATGCCAGTTATTTGGATACAATTGTGCCCAGAAAGTGATGGGTTGATTGAGACTTTTCTTTTTAGACTACAATAGTTTTTTGTCATTCTGAGGAACGAAAGAATCTGAATGTTCCCATAGGGATTCCTACGGAAAAAACATTGATTTTAGATTCAGATTCTTTCGTTCCTCAGAATGACAAAAAACTATTGCTGCTTAAAAAGAAAAGTCTCGGTTGATTAGGAAGCATCTAAATCATTATCTCACTCATTTAAGTAAAAAAAGGGCGATTCTCGCTTTCCCGCTACTAACCGCCCTTTTTCTCATTTTAACCCAAAATAAGCCACGACCCGTTTTCTGCTACTACCATATTCAAACCGTGTTCAAAAACAATTTTCCGTTTAATTTTTTCTCTCAAACGATTAACAGATTTCCAAAACATCAACGGTTTTTGATTGGCGATAAAATGCAAACCGCCACTACCTTGATTTTGGAACTTCTGATTGAAGCCTATTATTTGCCGACGACTGAAAAAAAGGCAAAACTCCAACAGGTCAATATTGAGTTGGAAAAAATGCGCTTTTTCATTCGCCTTTGCTACGATTTGGGCTATTATGCCTCCAATCGCTACAAATTATTGGCTGAAAAAATTGATGAACTCGGGCGCATGACAGGCGGCTGGCTGCGCGCATTGGACAAAAAATAATAAAATTGTTGCTGTAATTTTTCGTGGGCAATTGTAGAGACGTTGCAGTGCAACGTCTCTACGTGGTTCATTTTAACAAGGTTATTGAAAAAAATGCCCAAGTGCACACAAAAAATTACAGCAACATAAAAATTGCCTCGACGAGCCTTCGATATTGCACTACCAACACGGCGAGGCGGTTTTTATTTTCGTCCGATTCCCTTCTGCTTGCCTTTTGACGGGTGCAGGGGGTACTTCGGCACGGGAAACGCACTGGACTATATTTATACTTCACGCTCCAAAGGGTTGCACGATGCGCCTTCAGACTCTGGCAGGACAAATACCTGCTTTTTCGTACCCGTACAGTACTGCAAATGACCCACAATCCGAAAACCATAGTTGTTGTTATGATTGTTCGCATTGTTATTGTTGCGATTCGATACGCCAGAGTTATTGTTGTTATTGTTCCAAGAACCCCCGCGCAACGAACGTTGTTCGCACGTCTCTACTGGTGCAAAGATAGGTTTATTTGAATTAAGATTAGGGAAGAAGTAAAAAATAAGCTACCCATCTAAAAATCCCCCCCCCTGCCCCCAAAGGGGGAGTACATCGGAAATATCATTAAAATTACCACAGTTTTTAATAATATTTCCGATGTACTCCCCCTTTGGGGGCAGGGGGGGATTTTTAGATGGGTAGCTTATTTTTTACTTCTTCCCTAATCCTTCAAAAAAAAAAATTCGACCGCTTCGCGGTACTGTCAAAAAAAAGAAAAAAGAAAAAAAACAAAGGGTAAGAGTGTAAAAGGGCAGAGGGTTATTTATCCTGCAATGACCCAACAAGCCGAAAACCATAGTTGAAGTAATGAAAGTCAGCATAGAAATTGAGGCGATTCGATACGCCAGAGATACTGACGTCATCGTCCCACGAACCCCCGCGCAACGAACGACTATTACCTTTTTCTGGGCTATTCCAATATTTGCTTGACGAAACATTTAATTTATCCGAATACCAATCAAAACACCATTCCCAAACATTGCCCGACATATCGTACAAGCCAAGAGCATTTGGTTTTAAACGTTTCACAGGTTGCGTTCTGCTGCTTGAATTTTCATTATACCAAGCCACTTCTTTAATATCATCACTTCCACTGTATTCAAAAGTGCTTTGATGTGTACCACCACGTGCGGCATATTCCCATTCAGCTTCGGTAGGTAAGCGATAGCCTTGTGCTTGTTCATTGGTTTTTACAGTCCATTTTACATCATCACCACTGTATGTATTATTGGGGTCTTTGCGGGTTTTATCAATGGTGTATGTTTCAGTTTTCCCTCTGCGCCGACTCACCCAATTGCAATACTCAACTGCATCGTACCAACTCACGTAAATCATCGGATTATTGCCCCAATATTGCCAAGTAGGTGTGTCATACGGTTTTTCACGATTGGCTTTCAGATAGAGAAAATACTGCCAAACGGTGGTTTCTGTTTCCGCCATTTTATAGCTATTCAAGCGGACTTCATGCTCTAAACTATCATCTTTCATGGTGAAAGTACCACCTTCCACGTCTATCATTTTAGGGTAATAACGCTCTTCCAAAGCCTGAAAAAAGGGCGGCGGGCAAAGGTTTTTGATTTCAGTTTTCAGCGTTTGGATAATATTGGGCGAAGTAGCAGAAAAGCCCGTTTGTTTTATCCAACTAAGGGCATTGATAGCGGCTTGTGCGGTATCGGTTTCAGTATAAAAATAAGCAATTTCAAGCAGACGTAGGTGAAGGGCTTCTTTTTGACTTTCTACTTTCAAGTTCATAGCAGTACGGCATTTTTCAAAAGCGTCATCGTACTCCAATTTCAAGATGTTTTGGTCAATATCACGGAGGATTGCACCGACAACCCGTTCATTGGCGGCTTGTGCTTGCTGCAAATTAATTTCAGCTTGTTGCAAGGCTTCTTTCACGTCCTTTTCAGCTTTTTTCGCTTTGGCACGTTCTGTTTCTGCTTGTTTCAAAGCATTTTTTGCCACAATTTCCGCTTTTTCTGCCTTGCTTTTCAAAGCATCAATTTTAGTAAAAACATCTAAAACATAGCCTTTGATTTCTTGGTCACGTGTGGTGGGGCAAACTTTTTGGGCTGCGAGATACTTCAGCACTGCGTCTTTGTACAGTTTGCTATCAGCTGCTTTACGGGCATCAGCGAGTATTTGCTCGCAAGTTTGAGCGGTTGCGGTCGTGCAAACAAAGACAATACTGAGGGGTATCCAAAAGCACCAAAGGGTGATTATTTTTTTCATGAGGGCAAACTAAGTTTTGATAAAAGTTGATAAATCGAAAATTAAAACCTATTTTTGTATAAAATTTGAAAAAATATGACAGCAATCATCGAATTGCCGAATAATAAAAATGAGTTGGCATTTATCCTCGAAGTTTTAAAACGCTTCAATCTTAAAGTTCAACTTATAGATGAACCAACAACCGTTTCAGAAGAAATGCTTGCAGAACATGCCGCAATCTTACGAGAACGCCGTGTGGCTATGACAGCTCCTGATGCCCAATTTTCCACATGGGAAGAAGGTAAAAGATTGTGGTGTCAGTGACACCACAATCTTTTATTCTGCAAAATAAAATAAATCACCAAAATAAATTTGGACAACTATTCAAATGCGAACAGAATAAAAATTTATTAACGCTTCTCTACACACCTACTTTCCAAACAAAAATTAGTGGGTTTGCCAAACCCACAATTTTTTATTTGGACAATTTTTATTTTGTCATTCAGAAGGAATCCCTATCGTGTACATTGTTGCGTATTTTGTCGTAACGGGTTTTGTCATTCAGAAGGAATCTCTATTTTGTACATTTTAGAGAATAGAGATTCCTTCTGAATGACAAAAAAAAACCACTCACCTTATTTAATTGTTTTTCGCAAATTTTCTACCTCTATTTGCGTTTGTCGAGCCGTATCCAATTTCAAGGCATTATTAAGGTCTTCAAGAGCTTTCGCAGAATAGCCAGCGTCTCGCATAGATTTAGCCCGTTCAATCAATTTTTGGGCTTCTAATTGATTGCGCTCTTTATCGGCTTTTTCGTAGGCTTTAACGGCTTTTTCAGCTTTGTCTTTGAGTTCTACCGCTTCTTTTTGCTTTTGAAATGCCCATAACATCGCTAACAAAGCCAATATCGAAGCAATACCTGAAATAACAGATAAAACCGTTGCTCGTTGCCGCCTTTTGCGCTCAATATCTGCTTGCTGTTTAGCTTCCGTCAATTGCTTTTCTCGTTCAAGTTGCGCCTGTTCAAGTCGTTCCTTTTCTTCAATTGCCCTACGTTCTGCCTTCGCTTTCTGAATCGGCGCAACAAGAGTATCATGCGAAATTTCAAAGCTAAAACCCCCTACAGTATTCACTTCCCGCCGAATCAAATAAGTTTTTTCCAAATCTACTAACAACGTTTCAGTTAAACCAATGCTTGAAAACTGCCCCAATAAGGCTCGGCTGTCCACACTCATGCGCCTGCCTTCGCCCGTAGCAGCATCTTCTGCTAACAAACCGTCTTCCAAAACTCTTTGGGCAGCCTTTTGTACTGAGGGGGCTAATTCAGCGAGTTTTCGGCGGTAATAATTTTCATACAAACTTGCCATCTCGGGCAATTGCGCTTCGGTGATGTCGGGCAGTCCGTTGCCGTCAATATCGGGTACTTTGCCGTCCCGCACAAGGCTTTCGATGTATTCACAAACGATTTGGAGTTGAAAAGCCTCTATGCCTGTGGCGGTTGTGTCCTTCGCTTCGGTGGTTGTCAAGGCTTTGACGATGGCGGATAGCCCCCCCTCAGTATATTCAAAAGGGGACGTTAAAAAATCAGCATTTTCGATGCTTGCGGGTTTTGTAATGGCATCTTTGGCTTGTTGGGTGCTTAGCGGGCGCAATTCGTAGCGTTTGTGTAAAATGGCAGGCAGTGCGTCTTTCAAAGAATCCAACAAACTCATGCGGTCACTTCTGATGGCAAATACCGCTTTTATGGTCAATGGTTTTACCATAAAAGAGCGTTCAGAAGGCGACAATTCGTCCAAACGTGCCCGAATCTGTTGCGGAATATGCGTATAAAGCAACTCAGCTAATTGCCTTTTAAACACCTGTTGCTGTTCAAGTGGATAGGAAAAAAGTTCTTCAAATTGGTCAAAAATCAAGACAAATTGCCCATTTTCAAGGTCTTGCCGCTGTTTTAAAAGCCGCCACAAGGAATCTTCTGTTTGCCAATTGTTTAAAAAATCTGCCCCTTTGCTCATAGGCAAATCGGCAATAAACCGCTTGGTGGTTTCAAAAGGCGTGAGTGATTGGTTTTCAATATACGTACCCAAACGCACTTCGATAGGGCGAAACCGAAACGTATCGGGCTGTTCGGAGTCAGTAAGTTTTGGGACAATACCTGCGCTCAAAAGCGAAGATTTGCCATAGCCCGATTTGCCGAAAAGGACAATCAGCTTTTCGAGCATAATCAAATCCAAGAGATTGTCAATATCTTCGTCTCTGCCAAAAAAGATGTGCTTGTCGCTTGTTTTAAAAGGCTGCACACCAAGATAGCGGGTTAATTTTGCAGCCATGATTACACGATTTTTTTAGCGAGTTCGAGAATATTTTTTCTAACCCTTGCGATATGCGAATGGAGGTGTTCGGTTAAAACAATGCCCTCCGCTTTGTCTTTCAAATATTGATTGTACCCCCCCTCAGTATGTACCAACAAATCTTGGTCATTGGAGTCAAAATCTGTTGAAAACATTTTTAGCATTTTAAAGGCTTTATCAAGGTCGTGTTTTTCAATCAATTGGACAATTGTAGTAGCAGTCGGCGA